>CALEDW010000038.1 GCA_937949585.1 uncultured Acidimicrobiia bacterium | reverse complement strand
GGGCGGTCCCGGCCGCGTCCCTCTGGCGGCTCCTGTGCCTGAGCGGCCTCGACCCGGTCCTGGAGCGCTGCGTGCGCTGCGACGAGCCGGTCGGGGCGGGGGTCGAGCTCCGCTTCGACCTCGACGGCGGAGGCGTGTGCTGCGGGCGCTGCGGGCGGGACGTGCGGTGGCGGTGCTCGCCGGAGGCCCGGGCGGTGCTGGCCGAGCTGGCCGCCGGACGGGTGCGGCGAGTGCTGGAGGCGGGGGTGGCGCCGGCGGTGCTGGGGGAGCTGGAGCGCCTCGGCGTGGCCGCGGTGGAGCACCATGCCGAGCGCCGCCTCCGGGCTGCGGCCCTGCTGTGAGCCGGTCCGGCTGCGCCGTCACCGACGACCGGTAGCCTGCCCGCCGCATGGCCGCCCCCGACCTCATGGAACGGATCGTCAACCTCTGCAAGCGGCGGGGCCTCATCTTCCCCTCCAGCGAGATCTACGGCGGGTTCCGCTCCACCTGGGACTACGGACCGATCGGCGTGCTGCTCAAGCGGAACGTCAAGGACCAGTGGTGGCGGTCGATGGTGCAGCTGCGCAGCGACGTGGTGGGGCTCGACGCGGCGATCCTCATGGCCCCCCGGGTGTGGGAGGCCAGCGGCCACCTCGAGACCTTCACCGACCCGCTCGTCGACTGCCGGGCCTGCAAGCTGCGGTTCCGGGCCGACGACCTGGCGCCCAGCGGTGCCTGCCCGAACTGCGGGGCCCGGGGCACGCTCACCGACGCCCGCCCCTTCCACCTCATGTTCAAGACCTTCGTGGGCCCGGTAGAGGACGAGGCGTCGGTCGCCTACCTGCGGCCCGAGACGGCCCAGGGCATCTTCGTGAACTACCTCAACGTGCAGACCACGATGCGGCGGCGGCCGCCGTTCGGGATCGCCCAGATCGGCAAGTCGTTCCGCAACGAGATCACGCCGGGCAACTTCGTGTTCCGCACCCGCGAGTTCGAGCAGATGGAGATGGAGTACTTCGTCCCGCCGGAAGAGGCCGGCCGGTGGTTCGAGTACTGGGTGCAGGAGCGGTTCCGCTGGTACCGGGACCTGGGGATCCCCGAGGACCTGCTCCGCGTGCGGTCCCACGAGCCCGACGAGCTTTCGCACTACTCGGCGGCCACCGCCGACGTGGAGTTCGCCTACCCGTGGGGGTGGGGCGAGCTGGAAGGCATCGCCAACCGCACCGACTTCGACCTGCGCCGCCACGCCGAGTACTCCGGCCAGGACCTCTCCTACTACGACCAGGAGCACGACCGGCGCTACGTGCCCTACGTCATCGAGCCGGCGGCCGGCGCCGACCGGGCCACCCTGGCCTTCCTGTTGGCGGCGTACCGGGAGGAGGAGGCGCCCACCGCGGACGGCCGGACGGAGAAGCGCACCGTGCTGCGGCTCGACGCCCGGCTGGCGCCGATCAAGGTCGCGGTCCTGCCGCTGTCGCGCAACGAGCGCCTGGTCCCGGTCGCCGACGAGCTCGCGGCGACGCTCCGCCCCCACTTCATGATCGACACCGACTCGGCCGGCTCCATCGGGCGCCGCTACCGGCGCCAGGACGAGATCGGCACCCCCCTGTGCGTCACCGTCGACTTCGAGACCCTCGACGACAAGGCGGTGACGGTGCGCGACCGGGACACGATGGCCCAGCAGCGGGTCCCGGTCGCCGAGCTCGTCGAACACCTCCGGGGCCGGTTGGGGGGCTGAGCGGCGATGACCGACTTCTACGCGCTGCTCGACGTCGATCCCGGCGCCGGCAAGGACGAGATCCGTGCCGCCTATCGGGCCCGGCGCGACCAGCTCGAGGCGGAGCTCGAGGACGGGCGCAGTGCGGCGCGTCGCGAGGAGGCGGCCCGGCGTCTCGGGGAGCTGCACCGGGCATGGGCGGTCCTGTCCGACCCCGTGCAGCGCGACCGGTACGACGCCGCCCGGGCCCGGGGTGCGACTCCCGACGCCGACGCGGACCACGGCCCCGGCCCGTCGCCCGCCCCCGGGTCCTCCCGGGCGACGGGCCGCACGGCACGGCCGGCGCCGGAGCCGACGGTGAGCCTCCCGGCGGGGATGCACCTCGCCGAGGGCCGGGCCCGGGCCATGGCCGCGCTGTTCGACCTGTCGGTGCTGGCGCTCATCTACCTGCTGGGGGTGAGTCTGGTGCTCCCGGCCGTGCTGCGCTCGACCCACCCGACCGAGATGGAACGGCTCGACCGGATCACCGAGAGCGTGCGGTCGCTGGAGAACCGGCGCGACGCCCGGCGCGACCGCGCCGAGCAGGCCGCGCAGCGGGCGACCCGGGCCCGGCGTTCCGGCCGCGAGGAGGACGCGGCGGCGGCACGGGCCGAGGCGCAGGCGGCCCGGGCCGACGCGGCGCGCATCGACCGGCGCATCGAGGCGCTCCGGAAGGAGGCCCGGGACCTCCAGGGGCGGTTTCTCGGGGTGAGCTACCTGGTGGCGCTGGGGATCGTGCTCGCCTGCCTCGCCTACCTGGTCCCGCCCACCGCCCTCGGTGGCCGGACCCTCGGGAAGCGCCTGCGCCGGGTCTGGGTCGTCGACCGCGACGGGCGGCCGGCCGGTTGGCGCCGGGCCACCGTCCGGTACCTGCTGCCGGTCGGGCTGGCCGTGCTCGTCCCCCAGCTCGGGCTCGTGGTCGCGCTCGGGATCGTGGCCTGGGCGCTGCGGGACCGGAACCGTCAGGGCCTGCACGACCGCGTGGCCGGCACGCTCGTCGTCGACCGGCCGCCGGTCGGCCGGTGAGGCCGGGCCCGGGGTTCACTACGCTGACGCACCGACCCGAGAGGGAGGACCGACGAGCTCGATGAAGTACGTCTACGCGTTCCGGGAGGGCGGGAAGGACCAGAAGTACCTCCTCGGCGGCAAGGGCGCGAACCTCGCCGAGATGACGAACCTCGGGCTGCCGGTCCCGCCCGGGTTCACGATCACCACCGAGGCCTGCAAGGCCTACCTGGCCGCCGGCGGGGTGCTCCCCGAGGGGCTCGAGGAGCAGGTCGCCGAGGCGCTGGCGGCGCTGGAAGCCGAGATGGGCAAACGCCTCGGCGACGGCACCGACCCGCTGCTGGTCTCGGTGCGTTCGGGGGCACCGTTCTCGATGCCCGGGATGATGGACACCGTCCTCAACCTCGGCCTCAACGACACGTCGGTGGAGGGCCTCGCCGCCCGAACCGCCAACCCCCGCTTCGCCTGGGACTCCTACCGGCGGTTCGTGCAGATGTTCGGCAAGATCGTGCTCGACGTGCCCGGGGAGGCGTTCGAGGACGCGCTCGCCGAGCTCATGGCCGAGCGGGGCGCGGCGAACGACACCGACCTGGATGCCGACGACCTTCGCAACCTCGTGGCGATCTTCAAGGAGATCGTCGGACGGGCCGCCGGGGTGACCTTCCCCGACGATCCCGCCACGCAACTGCGCCTGGCCATTGAGGCGGTGTTCCGGTCGTGGAACGGGCGGCGGGCCCGTGACTACCGCCGCCTCGAGGGGATCCCCGACGACCTCGGCACCGCGGTGAACGTGCAGGCGATGGTGTTCGGGAACACCGGCGACGACTCCGGCACCGGGGTGGCCTTCACCCGCAACCCCTCGACCGGGGAGCGCCGCCCCTACGGCGACTTCCTCCCCAACGCCCAGGGCGAGGACGTGGTGGCCGGGATCCGGGTCACCGAGCCGCTCGAGGCGATGGGGCAGCACTTCCCGGACTGCTACGCCCGCCTGCGCGAGATCATGGAGTTGCTCGAGCGGCACTACCGGGACATGTGCGACATCGAGTTCACCATCGAGCAGGGGCGCCTGTTCATCCTCCAGACCCGGGTCGGCAAGCGCACGGCGGTGGCCGCGCTGCGCATGGCCGTCGACATGGTGGACGAGGGGCTGATCGACCGGCGCGAGGCGGTGCTGCGCATCCAACCTGCGCAGCTCGACCAGCTGCTGCACCCCCAGTTCGATCCCGATGCCCGCTACGAGGTGCTCGCCCGAGGGCTCAACGCCTCGCCCGGTGCGGCCGTGGGGCGGGTGGCGTTCACGGCCGACGACGCCGAGGCCCGGGCCGCGGCGGGGGAGCGGGTGATCCTGGTGCGTCCCGAGACCAGCCCCGACGACCTGCACGGCATGATCGCCGCCGAGGGCATCCTCACCTCGCGGGGCGGGCTGGTGAGCCACGCCGCGGTGGTGGCCCGGGGGATGGGCAAGCCGGCGATCTGCGGCGCGGAGGCCCTGCGGATCGACGTGGGTCGCCGCTGCTTCGAGGTCGACCACGAGGAGGCGGTCGGCAACGTGGTCCGGTCGGTGACCGTCACGGTGCACGACGGCGACGTCATCTCGATCAACGGCACCACCGGCGAGGTGGTCCTGGGGGAGGTGCCCGTGGTCACTCCCGAGCCCAGCGGGCCGTTCGGGGTGGTGCTGGGCTGGGCCGACGAGTTCCGTCGCCTGCGGGTGCGCACGAACGCCGACCTGCCCGAGGATGCCAAGAAGGCCCGTGAGTTCGGCGCCGAGGGCATCGGCCTGTGCCGCACCGAGCACATGTTCCTGGGTGACCGGCTGCCGATCGTGCAGCGGATGATCCTCGCCGAGGACCCCGAGACCGAGGCCGCCGCGCTCGAGGAGCTCCTTGCGGTGCAGCGGGCCGACTTCGTGGGAATCCTGGAGGCCATGGACGGCCTGCCGGTCACGGTGCGCCTCCTCGACCCGCCGCTGCACGAGTTCCTCCCCCGCCACGACGAGGTGCTGGCAGAGCGGGTGCGGGCCTACATCGCCGGTCACGCCGACGAGGAGGCCGACCGGCTCTGGCACGCCCTGAAGCGCTGGGAGGAGGCGAATCCGATGCTCGGCACCCGGGGCTGCCGGCTCGGGATCCTCAAGCCGGGGCTCTACCGGATGCAGGTGCGGGCGCTGCTGGAGGCGGCGGTGCAGCGGGCCGAGGCCGGGGGTGATCCGAAGGTGGAGATCATGATCCCCCTCACCGTGAACCGGGCCGAGATGGCACTGCTGGCCGGCTGGGTGGGGGAGGAGGCCGAGGCCACCTTCGCCCGGACCGGCACCCGGGTGCCGTTCCTGGTGGGCACGATGGTCGAGACGCCGCGGGCCGCGTTGGTTGCCGGTGAGATCGCCGAGGAGGCCGAGTTCTTCTCGTTCGGCACCAACGACCTCACCCAGATGACCTTCGGGTTCTCCCGCGACGACGTGGAAGGCCGGTTCATGCCCGAGTACCTCGAGCGGGGCCTCCTGCGCATCAGCCCGTTCGAGGAGCTCGACCGTGACGGCGTGGGACGCCTCGTGCGCTGGGCCGTCGAGGAAGGGCGCCGGCGGCGGGCCGACCTGAAGCTCGGGATCTGCGGCGAACACGGAGGTGATCCCGCTTCGGTGCAGTTCTGCCACGAGATCGGCCTCGATTACGTGTCGTGCAGCCCCTACCGGGTGCCGATCGCCCGCCTCGCCGCCGCGCACGCAGCCCTCGGCGCCGGTGGCCCCGCCGACTCGGCCTGAGTCCGGCCGGACGCCGGTCGGGGTGTTCCAGGGGCTCGGTACCCTCGTGGTGTGACGCAGGAACCGGCCGGGACGTCGCCCGGCGCCGAACCGCACGGCGCTCGGGCCGCCGGGGTGACCGGCGGGTCGTCGGGCCCGGCGGGGCTGAGCGACCGGGCCCGCTCCTGGGCCGCCACGATGGAAGGCCACCGGGGATCCGGCCCGTTACGCCGCGCCCACGCCGACAGCAGGGCTCGACTCGGGGGGCGGCGGGCCGTCGGGCGCCAAGCCCGCGAGGAGTTCGAGGACGCCACCCTGGCCGAGGGAGCGACGCGGGCCCGCGGCGCGGGGCGGCGCCGTCGCCCGGAGGAGCCGGATCCGCAGCGTACCTGCTTCGAGCGTGACCGCGACCGGATCCTGCACGCCACCGCGTTCCGCCGCCTGGCCGGCAAGACCCAGGTGTTCATCTTCCCGGAGGATCACCAGCGCACCCGCCTGACCCACGCGCTCGAGGTGGCGCAGGTGGCGGTGGGGATCGCCCGCCCGTGCGGGTTGAACACGACCTTGGTGGAGGCCATCGCCCTCGGCCACGACTGCGGGCACGGGCCCTTCGGGCACGCGAGCGAGGACGCGCTCACCCCCTACGTTCCCGGCGGCTTCGACCACGCGTCGTGGGGCGCCGACGTCACCCTCGCGCCCCTGAACCTCTGTGCCGAGACCCTCGACGGGATCCGCAACCACTCCTGGAGCCGTCCGGCCCCGGCCACCCCCGAGGGGGAGGTCGTGTCGTGGGCCGACCGGATCGCCTATGTCTGCCATGACTTCGAGGACGCTGTCGCGTCGGGGATCGTCACCGCTGA
>CALEDW010000037.1 GCA_937949585.1 uncultured Acidimicrobiia bacterium | reverse complement strand
GTGTTGAGGTCGCGGAAGGCGTGGTAGGTGTCGAGGAGCCCGGCCCCGACGTTCACGGTGCCGTCGCCGAGGGGGAACACCCACCCGTATCCGGGCAGGTGCCGGCCGTGAGGGTCGCGCAGGTCGAGGTGGCTCTCGATCCAGGGCTCGGCGGCCCGGGGGGAGCGGTAGTACCCGCGGATGGCCATGCCCATCGGGAAGCTGCGGTCGCGCCGGGCCCCCAGCGCCCGGCCGATGCGCGAGTTCGCCCCGTCCGCCACCACGAGCACCCGGGCCCGGACCGGTTCCGGGGGCCCGCCGTCGCGGCGTACCAGCGCGCCGCGCACGATGGAGCCCTCGACGAGGGGGGCCACCACCTCGCTGCCCGTCCACAGCCGGGCGCCGGCCTTGGCGGCGCGGGTCGCGACCAGCTCGTCGAGGTCGGCCCGGCGGGCGACGTAGCCGTGGCGGGGGAGCTCGGGATGGTCGGGCCAGGCGAGCTCGAGGGTGACGCCGTGGGCGATCGAACGCAGACCGTCGTAGCGGTGGAACCGTTCCAGCTCCTCGGCGAGCCCGAGGTCGGCGAGCTGGCGGACGGCGCGGGGGGTGAGGCCGTCGCCGCAGGTCTTCTCCCGGGGCATCCGCTTGCGCTCGGCCACCACCACGTCGTGGCCCGCCTCGGCGAGCCGGCACGCGGCGGCGGCTCCCGCGGGCCCGGCCCCCACGACGAGCACGTCGGTCGCCACCGGAGGCCGTCTCGCCGCACCCACACCCCCATCGTCGCGCACCACCGCCGCCGCGGCCCGCTCGGGTGACGACCGGCCCGGTTCCTTCGCGGGCAGAATGTGTGGGCCGGGCGCCGCCCGTGCTAGGAACAACGGCGGAACCCCCGGTGGAGAGTCGATCGAGCCGGGCTCCGGGACCGGTCCCGCCGAGGACGGGGCCGGACGGTCGAGGGTCCCTCGGGTACGCCCCTCGGGAACCCGGCCCGGATCCCCGGACCGTACAGCCGTGGTCGGGAGGCCGAAGGAGGAGCGCAGCGTCAGATGCCGAACTGGCTGCCCGACTGGCTGCCCTGGATCCGCCCGGCCGGCCGGCTCATCTGGGCGACGGTGATCACCCTGGTCATGCTGGCGCCGATCGTGGTGGCGTGCCTCGGACGGCCGGCGGCGGCGGCCGAGCGCCTCGGCCTGCGGTACCGGGGTCGCGAACCGGTCACCTGGGCGGGTGCGATGTTCGCCGCCGTCTACGTGTTCGCCCTCTTCCTGCTCGGCTACGCGGTCATCCCGCACGAGTGGATCACCTTCGCCGACGGGTACCTGCAGTGGGGTCGGGACAAGTTCCTGTTCAAGACCGGCACGCGCATCCCCGGGCTCGGATCGGCCACCTGGCCGTTCAGCGTCGACGCCCAGGCGGTCCGCGACATCGTGGTGGTGGGGATCTACCTCGTGTTCTTCGGCCTGAACCTGGCGCTGTGGAGCCTGTGGCAGAAGCGCCCGGTGGCGCCGGGGGACGAGGCCGAGAAGCCCGAGGCCCGACCGGTGACCACTCGGACCTCGGTGTTCGGGCGGCCGGTGCGGGTGCGGGGCTGAGGGAGGCGACCGTGGCCCGAACCGACGCGAACCCGCCGATGCCGGAGTTCGCGACCGAGTACGTGCTGGCCGAGGTCGCCCCCGACTACCTGACCCAGGCGGTGAAGCCGAAGCAGTTCCTCCACATCGACCAGGAGGAGTGCATCCTCTGCGAGGGCTGCGTCGACATCTGCCCCTGGAAGTGCATCCACATGGTGAGCGTGTCGGCGATCGCCGAGGCGACGAACACCGAGCGCCCGGGTGAGGATCCCCGCGACCACGTGGCCTTCATCGTCGACGAGGACGTGTGCACCCGCTGCGCCCTCTGCGTCGACCGCTGCCCGACCGGGGTGATCATCCTGGGCAAGATCGCCCCGCCGGGCAGTCAGGGTGACCGCCACGTGCGGACCCCGCGCAACGGCTACGCCTACGGCGTGCGGTTCTGAAGCGCATCGCGCGCCTCCCGCCCCGAGGGGCACACGGACACCGAGCAGAGCACGAGCAACCGAGACCGAGACCAGGAGAGGCCGGTGGCGAACGGGAATGGCAACGGCGGCCTGACCACCAGGATGCGCGCCGCCGTGAAGGAGGTGGGCGACCGCCTCGGCAACTCGCAGGTCATGACCTCGATCTTCCGGCCGGGGTCGGTGTTCCGCAAGGGCTACACCGACAGCCCCCGGAACCGTTCCTACGTGATCATGAACAACGTGCTGTACCACCTGCACCCGGTGAAGGTGAAGCGGCACGCGGTGAAGGTCTCCTACACCCTCTGCCTGGGCGGGCTCAGCTTCTTCCTCTTCATCCTGCTCACCGTGACCGGCATCTTCCTCATGTTCTTCTACCGCCCGACCGAGGCCCTGGCCTGGAGCAACGTGCAGCAGATCGAGACCGCGGTCTGGTTCGGGTCGCTCGTGCGGAACATGCACCGTTGGGCGGCCCACTTCATGGTCCTCACGGTGTTCCTGCACATGAGCCGCGTCTTCTACCACGGTGCCTACAAGCCGCCGCGGGAGTTCAACTGGGTGATCGGGGTGATCCTGTTGACCCTCACCCTCCTGCTCTCGTTCACCGGCTACCTGCTCCCGTGGGACCAGCTGGCCCTGTGGGCGGTGACGGTCGGCACGAACATGATGGGCTACACCCCGGTGTTCGGCGGTCAGGTCCGGTACGCGCTCCTCGGCTCGAACGAGATCTCCGGTGAGACGCTGCTGCGGTGGTACACCCTGCACGTGCTGCTCCTGCCGTTCGTCATCGTCATCTTCATGGCGGTGCACTTCTGGCGGGTGCGCAAGGACGGTGGGATCAGTGGACCGCTCTGAGCCGCGCCGGATCGGCCCTGCCCGGAGGGACGTCGATGCCTGAGATCCCCGAACACCTGCTCCGCCGCTCCCGGGAACGCCGCAAGGCGCTCGGCCTACCCACCGGCGAGGAGGGCGAGGCGACCGAGGCCGCCGAGGCCCCGGGGAGCACGGCGGCGGCCCCGGAGGCGACGGCCCCGGCCGCGCCGGCTGGCGGCGAGGGCGCCGGAGGCGAGGGTGGCGGCGAGGGCGCCGGCGGCGAGGAGCAACCGGCGTCGGTCGGCGGGATCCCCGCCCACCTGCTCGAGCGGTCCCGGCGCCGCCGGGCCGCGGCGGCGGGCGGCGGCGCACCCGCGGCCGCAGCCGCAGCCGCGCCGGCCGCGGCGACCGCGGTGGCACCGCCCCCGGCGATGACCGGGCCCGGCGGGCACACCCAGCGCCTGCTCACCGTGGTGAAGTCGGGCTCGATCCAGCAGACCCGGGCCGAGGCGCAGGACAAGGTCCACACCTGGCCGCACCTGCTGGTGGTGGAGTTCGCGGCCACGCTGGCCGTCTCGGCGGTCCTGTTCCTCTTCTCGGCGATCGTGCGGGCCCCGCTGCTCAGCCTCGCCGACGTGAACCAGACGCCGAACCCGTCGAAGGCGCCGTGGTACTTCCTCGGCCTGCAGGAGTTGCTCACGATGTTCCACCCGATGGTGGCGGGGGTGACGATCCCCGGCATGGGGATCTTCCTCCTCATCGTGGCGCCCTACATCGACCGCAACCCGTCCCCGAAGCCCCAGGACCGGAGGTTCGCGATCTCGCTGTTCACGATCTTCCTGCTGTTCTGGGCGGTGCTGGTGATCATCGGGTCGTTCTTCCGGGGCACCGGGTTCAACTTCGTGTTCCCCTGGAACGACGGCGTCTTCTTCGAGCTCTAGGAGCGACGACGTGGGTTGGTTGATCCTGGCCATCGTCCTGGTCGCCGCGCTGGCGGCCGTGGCCGCCCTGGCCGCGGCACGCAGACAGGCGGCGGCCACCCGCTCGGCGACCACCGGTCGGCTGGCCGCCGAGACGGTGCAGGCCGACCGCAGCGCCACCGGGACCGACGTCGACCGCGCGGAGCTGGAGGCGGCCGGCCGGGCACGGGCACAGGAGACGAAGCAGGCGGCCACCCCGGCCGCACGGGCCGCCGGTACCGTGGCGGAGCGGGTGCCGGTCGACGAGGAGGAGCTGGCGATCAGCCGCCGCCAGTTCTTCAACCGGGGCATCCTCGCCACCCTGGCGGTGAGCGTCGGGACCCTCGGCGCCGCGGCGATCGCGTTCCTCTACGCCCGCTCCGCCGGGGGCTTCGGGGGCAAGGTGAAGGCCGGGGCGAGCCTCGCTGACATCCTCGCCTTCAACGAGGAGCGCCGGGAGCCCTACTACGTTCCCGAGGCCCGCACGTACCTGGTGCCCTACCCGAAGGAGGACGTCCCCAAGGCCCGGAAGGTGCCCCAGTACCGTCCGGTCCTGGCCGGGATGGAGGCCGGGATCGTCGCGTTGTACCAGAAGTGCCCGCACCTGGGCTGCAAGGTGCCGTGGTGCCCGACCTCCCAGTGGTTCGAGTGCCCCTGCCACGCCTCGAAGTACTCCCGGGTGGGCGAGAAGCGAGGCGGCCCGGCCCCACGGGGCATGGACCACTTCGCGGTGGAGATCTCGGGTGGGGACGTGACGATCGACACCTCCACGCCGTGGCCGGGGGCCCCGATCGGCACCGACACCACCGGTCAGGGGGCGGAGGGCCCGCCCTGTGTGGGTGGGTGAGGAGGTGACCGGTCCGGTGTTCGCCCTGACCCTGCGTACGGGCCTCATCGCGCTGAACCTGGCCGCGGTCGCGGTGATCGCGGTCGTGCTCGTGACCAAGGTGCTGTCGCTCCGGGCGTCCCGGGGGGAGCGGCTGCCGGCGAACGTCGAGGCCCCGCCCTCCGACGAGACCCTCGAGGGGAGCGGGCTCACCGCCACGCTGCGCTGGGCGCTGCTGTTCTCGGCGATCCTGGCGGTGGCGCTGCCGCTGTACTGGCTGCTCGAGCCCTACCGGCAGAGCGACGCCGAGCTGGCCTTCGACGAGCGGGCCGTGAAGCGGGGCGAGGTCCTCTACGCCAACGACCAGATGGAGGCGTTCGACGCCGCCAAGTCGCTGGGGTGCGCGAACTGCCACGGCACCGACGGCGGGGGCGGCTCCGCGTCGTTCGTGCTCACCGGCACCGCCCAAGGCGACCCTGAGGCCCGCCCGGTGCAGGTGGTGTGGAAGGCACCGGCGGTCAACGACATCTTCTACCGGTTCGACGAGGAGCAGGTGAACCAGATCCTCACCTACGGCCGGCCGGGCACCCCGATGCCGGCCTGGGGTCTCGCCGGCGGCGGGCCGAAGAACGAGCAGGGCATCACCGACCTCATCGCCTACCTGCGCAGCATCCAGGTGTCGCCGGCGAAGGCCCGCGCCGCGGTGCGCCGCGCCGTCCAGGACCTGCGGGACCAGGCCGCGGACGCCCCCGACCGCGCCGCCCAGAACCTGGCCCGCGCGGAGCGGGCCCTCGCCGAGGCCACCACGCCCGAGGCCCGGGCCCGGGCCCAGGACGACCTCGAGGCGGCCCGGGTGGCGGTGGAGCGCAGCCGGGCCTTCGCGGCCGAGGTCGGGAACGCGAGCGAGGGTCA
>CALEDW010000036.1 GCA_937949585.1 uncultured Acidimicrobiia bacterium | reverse complement strand
GCACGATGAGGGTGGTGCCGTCGGGCTGAATGCGCTGAAGATCGTGACCCCGGCCAGCGCGAATGCCTGACTGACCACCCGCTCCTCGGGATCCAGTTGCAGGTACCAGCCGGCTCGGAAGCCCGCCCGGGGCGAAAGCAGAACGTCACCACCGTCCCCTTCGCCGCCGACCGCCGGTCCCAGCCGCTCGCCCCACTCCACGACGAGCACCCCGTCGGTCGCCAGCTCGTCGAGACCGAGGTCGTCGACCTCGCGGCCGGCCGCGACCCGGTAGAGGTCGGCATGGTGCAGCGGCAGGCGTCCCCGGTGCGAACGCACGATCGTGAACGTGGGGCTCGGCACCGGCGGTGCCACCCCCAACCCGGCCGCCAGTCCCTGCACGAAGGTGGTCTTGCCGGCCCCCAGCGGACCGCACAGCACGATCACGTCACCGGGCCGCACCAGCGCGGCGAGGCGCGCCCCGACGGCGGCGGTCCCGGCCGCCGAGGCGCTGGTGAACTCGCGCTCGGCGGTCGCCGCCTCGGGCACCCCGCACCTCCCGCTCACCGGCCCGCCGGGGCGGGCCCACCGCCCGCGTTTGCGGCCAGGGCCCGCTTGATGCGCACGAAGTCGGCCCGCACCTGGGCGAGCGCCCCGCCGCCGTTGCGCAGCACCGCGGCGGGGTGCAAGGTGGGGATCACCGTCACCGCCGGGTCGTCGGGGAACGGGAACGACCGGCCGCGCACCTTCGTGATGCCCTCCCGGGTGCCGAGCACCGCGCGGGTGGCGACGTTGCCGAGGGTGACGATCACCCGGGGGGCGCAGAATGCGACCTGCGCGTCGAGGAACGGGCGGCACGCGGCGATCTCCTCGGGGGCGGGGTCCCGGTTGCCGGGGGGGCGGCACTTCACCACGTTGGCGATGTACACGTCGTCGCGACGCAGCGCGATGTCGGCGAGCAGCGCGGTGAGCAGCTGCCCGGCCCGCCCGACGAACGGCTCGCCGCGCCGGTCCTCCGCGGCGCCGGGGCCCTCACCGATGAGCA
Organism: uncultured Acidimicrobiia bacterium; assembly: GCA_937949585.1. GTDB lineage: Bacteria > Actinomycetota > Acidimicrobiia > IMCC26256 > CALEDW01 > CALEDW01. Next base: position 5,358 of record CALEDW010000036.1, on the reverse strand, counting down.
TGAGCTGCGGGTCGCGTCGGCCGACCCCGAAGACGACCTGGGTGCGGTGGTCGGCCAGCCCGCAGGCGGTGCAGCCGGAGGCGGCGGCCTCCAGCTCCTCCCAGGTCGCGTAGCCGGGACCGGTCACGAGGCGCAGCGACACACCTCAGGCTACCGAGGGGACCCGTCCCGGGGCTCGGTCACCACCAGCAGCCGGTTGGGTCGCACCCCGGTGCGCACCACCGGCTCGTCCCGCCCGGGGAACCGGACCTCCACCCGGGCGAGCGGACCGCGGACCTCGCCGAGCCCGAAGTGGGCGATCCGTTCGCTCTGGCCGGCGAAGTCGGTCACCGACTGGATCTCCACGGTGCGGGGGGCCGCCCCGGGGTGGGGCACCACGGTGACCAGTGCGCCGATCCCGTCGCGGTTGGACCGCCGCCCGACGGCCCGCACCCGAAGCCAGGCACCGGCGCGGCTCTCGTTGCGCCACAACGACGGGCGACCACCGGGGCGCACGACGAGCAGGTCGAGCCGACCGTCGCCGTCGGCGTCGAAGACGACCAGCCCCCGGCCGTTGCGCACCCCGAGACCGGCCGCGGCCCCCACCTCCGTGTAGACGTCGCTGTCGTTGCGCCACAGCAACGTCGGTCCGGGTGCGAGCGGGTCGACGACCTCTGGGTAGGGGAAGTCGATGCCCGAGGCCTGCACGAGGTCGAGCCGACCGGTGTTTCGGGTGTCGACGAACGCCGCACCCCAGCCCCAGCGCCCGTCGCGCACCCCCCAGCGGTCGGTGACGTCCACGAAGCTGCGGCCCTCGACCCGCCACAGCCGGTTGCCGCTGCCCGTCCAGTTCCCGCCCCGGGTGAGGCTGGAGCCCCGCCCGTCGGCGATCGAGGACACGAAGCGCTCCTCCACACCGTCGCCGTCGAGGTCGCCCGTGGTCGCCCCCATCCCGTTGTCGTCGGTACCGGCGCCGGACGCCTCGGTGCCGTCGACGAACATGCCCGCCCCGGTGTTCCAGAACATCCGTGAGGTCCCGAAGTCGGCGGTGAGCGCCAGGTCCGCCCAACCGTCCCGGTCGAGATCCCGGATCGTCGCGGCGAACCCGAAGCGGGCCCGGGCACCGCCGAGACCGGCGTCGGTGGTGGCGTCGACGAAGTGACCGGGGGCGGTGGTCCCCCGGTTGCGGTAGAGGCGGGAGGTGGCGGGGAGCGGCAGCGGGTTGCCGTCCACACCCCCGCCGTACTCGGTGACGAACACGTCGAGCCAGCCGTCGCGGTCCACATCGCCGAGGGTCACCGAGTACCCGGCGAGCAGCACCCCGGGCCGGGGGGCGAGGCCACGGGTGCTGCCCTCCTCCCGGAACCGGCCGCTGCCGTCGTTCACGAACAACCAGGTACGGCTCCCGGCGAGGCTGGACACCACCAGGTCCTCGTCACCGTCGTTGTCGAGGTCGCCGAACGCGGCGGCACCGGACGGCTCGTCCACGGCGAGCAGACCGGAGGACGGCGTGATCTCGGTGAAGGTCCCGTCACCACGGTTGCGCCAGAGCCGACCGGGGCCCTCCAACGCCGTGACGTAGAGGTCGGGGTGGCCGTCACCGTCCACGTCGCCGACGGCGGCGCCGCCGTGGAAACGCTCCATCTGGCACCAGGCGGCACGCTGGTCGTCGGGGACCCGGGACCCCGTCTCGGCGTCGAGGCGGGCGACGAGCACGCACTCGGTCGGCCCACACGCCGGGGTGTAGCGCCCCGTCAGCCCGGCGCGACGGGTGACCTCGACGAAGCGGATGCCGCCGGCGTCGCCGAGGGGGCGCCGGTCACCGGCGGCGAATCGCGGTTCGGGACGGGGATCCCCCACCGGGCAGGTGGCGGCGACGGGGCGACGGGCGGCGGGCCGCTCGCCCCCGCCGTCGCCGGCGCAGGCCCCGGCGGCGAGCAGGACACCGGCGCTCAGCGACGCCCCGATGAGCCGCCCCGGCCCGCCCACCGCCGGATCATGCCACCACGCCGCCGACGGCGCAGCGCGGGCCCGTTCGGCTCCGGCGGGCGACGGTCGGGGTGGACGTGCCGCTCACCGATGCCGGTACCGGCGGGGCACCCGGGGCCCGATGCCGCACACGACCTCGTAGGGGATCGTGCCGAGCCGGCCGGCCCACTCGGCGGCGGTGATCTCCTCGCCGTCCTGGCGGCCGAGCAGCGTCACCTCGTCACCCACCTCGACCGCGGCGTCGCCGACGTCGAGCATGACCTGGTCCATCGTCACCGCCCCGGCGATGCGCACCCGACGCCCCCTGACGAGGGCCTCCCCCCCGACCAACCCGAGGTTGCGGGGCACCCCGTCGGCGTAGCCGACCGGGACGGTGGCCACCCGCGCCGGCCCGGGCAGGCGGTAGTGCAGCCCGTAGGACACCGGGGTGCCGGACGGGAGGTCCCGCACCTGGGACACCCGGGACCGCAGGGCCATCGCCGGACGCAGCCCCAGGTCGGCGCACGCGTCGGCGAGGGCCGGGGCGGGGGCGATCCCGTAGCAACCGATTCCCACCCGGACCAGGTCGCCGCGGGCGGCCGGCTCGGTGAGCAGCGCCGCGGTGTTGGCGGTGTGGGTGATCCGGGGGCGCAGCCCGGCCCGACGCAATGCGTCGAGAGCCTGATCGAAACGGCGGAGCTGTCCGGCGGTGTAGGGATGGCCGGGCTCGTCGGCGACGGCGAGGTGGGTGCACACGCCCTCCAGCGCCAGTTCGGGCCGCTGGGCGATCACCCGGGCCGGCCCCAGCACGTCGTCCGGATCGACCCCGATCCGGTGCATGCCGGTGTCGACCTTCAGGTGCACCCCCAGCGGCTCGGGTGCTCCGGCGTCGGCGACCGCCTTGGCCAGCGCGTCGATCACCTCGACGCGACACACCACCGGGGTGAGCCGCTCGGCCACCACCCGGGGCGCCGCGGCCGGGGGCGGCTCGGACAGCACGAGCACCGCGGCGTCGATCCCGGCCCGGCGCAGCTCGACCCCCTCTTCCACCAGCGCCACCGCCAGCCAGCGGGCGCCGGCGGCCAGCGCGGCCCGGGCCACCGGCACGGCGCCGTGCCCGTAGCCGTCGGCCTTCACCACGGCGGCCAGCGCGGCCGGGGCGGCGGCGGCGGCGAGCCGGGCGACGTTGTGCGCCACGGCGTCGAGGTCGATCTCGGCCCAGGTGGGTCGCAGCTCCCGGTCGTCGGGCTCCGGGCGCAGGATCGTCACCCCGACAGTCTCGCGCCTCAGGTGGTTCGGGCCAGGAACCGCACGAGGTCGCCGCGACTGGCGATCCCGGCCAGGCGGCCACCGTCGGTGACCACGACGTGGGTGACGTCGGCCTGGTGCATCAGCGTGGCCAGGTCCTCCACGCTGTCGTCGACGTCGACGGTCGGCACGTCGGTGGTCATCACCTCACCGACGGTGGAACCGATCGCCTTGCGCAACTCCTCGTCGTAGCGGCGGATCGCCGAGGGCAGTGTGAACTCGACACCGGGGAGGATGGCGATGGTCGTGGGGAGGTGGAGACGGGCCTCCGAGACCAGCAGGTCCTCGTCCCGCAGCAGGCCGACCACCGCACCGGTGTCGTCGAGCACCGGCGCCGCGCCGATCCCGTGATCGGCGAGCACGTCGGCGGCCTCGGCGAGGGTCATGTCGGGACGGACGGTGACGACGTCGGTGGTCATCACCTCCCGCACCGTGGTGGTGGCGGGCATCGGCACTCCTCGGGACGGGGACGGGGCTCAGCGACGGCACGCAGCCAGCACGCCGGGCAGGGCGGTGACGAGGTCGCCGGCCACCACGCCAGTATGCCCGGCGGCCCGCCCGGCGAGGGCGTGCAGGCGCGCCCCGACCGCGGCGGCACCGAGCGGCGAGGCCCCTCGGGCGATCAGCGCGGCGACGATGCCGGTGAGCACGTCGCCGGAGCCGGCCGTGGCCAGCACCTCGGTCGCCTCGGTCTCCAGCACGGCGACGCCGCCGGGCGCGGCGACCACCGTGGTGGGGCCCTTGGCCAGCACCACCGCGCCGGTGACGGCGGCGAGGCGGCGCACGTCGGTGATCCGGTCGGGGCCCGGTCGGACACCGGTGAGCCGGGCGAACTCGCCGTCGTGGGGGGTGAGCACCGTGGCCCGCCCCGCCGCGGCACGGGCGGCGAGCAGTCCCAGATGCCCCCCGAGGGCCCACAGGGCGTCGGCGTCGGCGACGACCGGCACCTCGACGTCGGCGAGGACGCGACGCACCGCGACGGCGGTGCCCGGCGCCCGGCCGAGACCGGGCCCGAGGGCGACGGCCCGGAACCGGGGCGCCGCCCCGATCACCCGCCCGGCCGCCTCGGCAGAGAGGGCCCCGTCGGCGTCGGCCGGCAGCGCCACCGTGATCACCTCGCCGCCGGATGCGGCTGCGGCCGCCGCCGCCCCGGGCAGCGCACAGTGGACGATCCCGGCCCCGGCGCGCAGCGCGGCGCGCGCCACGAGCATCGGGGCGCCGGTCATGCCCGCCGAACCGCCCACCACCAGCACCCCCGCCGTCCACTTGTGTGCGTCGGGCGGGCGAGGCGGGACGAGGCGGGCAAGGTCGTCGGCGTCGAGTACCCCGATGCGGGCCGCGCCCGGCACCTCATCGTCGGCGGGCCGGTCGGTGAGCTCGGGGGCCTGTACGGGGATGCCGATGTCGGCGACGTGCAACCGCCCGACGTACCGGCGGCCCGGCGGGAGGTACAACCCGGGTTTGGCGGCGGCGAACGTCACGGTGCGATCGGCCCGCACGCCAGGACCGCGCACCTCACCGGTGGTCCCGTCGACCCCCGAAGGGATGTCGACGGCCACGACCCACAGTCCCATCGGTCGCCGCCCCGCGGCTGCGGCGACCGCCGCCGCAGGCCCGCTGAGCTCACCCCGGAACCCGGTGCCGAACATGGCGTCGACGAGCACGTCGGCCCGGGCGAGCTCCCGGGCGAAGGCGGCCTCGTCGAAGGCGTCGAGGTCGATCACCGTCGCGGCCGTCCCCCAGGAGCGCAGCACCCGGGCCGCGACCCGCCCGTCCCCGCCGTTGTGGCCGCGCCCGCACACCACCACGGCCCGCCGACCGTAGGTGCCACCGCAGCACCGCCGCACCGCCCACGCCACGGCACGGCCGGCCCGTTCCATGAGCACCCCGACCGGCGTCCCGGCGGCGATCACGGCGCGGTCGGCTGCGGTCATCTCGGCGGGGGTGAGGACCGGCCGCACGGGTCTCAGCGCGCCCCGTCCCGGGCGCCCGGCCGGTCGGCCCCGGCGCCCACGGCGACGACCGTGGCGGCGGCGTGCGCGGCGGTGTGGGTGAGCGAACAGCACCAGCCGGTCACCCCCCGGGCGGCGGCCAGGCGCGCCG
>CALEDW010000035.1 GCA_937949585.1 uncultured Acidimicrobiia bacterium | reverse complement strand
ATCGGCTACTTGTTCCCGATGGGGCCGTTCTACTGGGCCTGGGACCGGCTCGGCGTTCCCGACTGGGTGGCCCAGCGCCTCTGGCTCGGCACGATCCTCTTCGGGGCGGCCACCGGAATGCTGTTCCTGTTCCGCACCCTGGGCGTACGGGGTCCGGGGGCGGTCGTGGGGGCGGTCGTCTACATGCTCAGCCCCTACTCGCTGCACTACGCGGCCCGGATCTCGGTGCTGCTGCTGCCGTGGGCCGGCTTGGGGTGGATGCTCGGCCTGGTGATCCGGGCGCTCCGCCAGGGCTCTTGGCGGCACCCGGCCCTGTTCGCCCTCGTCGTGCAGGTGGTCGGCAGCGTGAACGCCACGGCGCTGCTCTTCGCCGGCCTGGCCCCGGCGCTGTGGGTGCCGTACGCGGTGTGGGGGCTGCGGGAGGTGCCGCTGCGGCGGGCGGCGGGGACCTGTGCCCGGATCGGCGTCCTCACCCTTGCCGCCTCGGCGTGGTGGATCGCGGGGTTGTGGGCCCAGGGCAGCTACGGGCTGAACATCCTGCGCTACACCGAGACCCTCTACGCGGTGGCCCGCACCCCGATCCCCTCGGAGGTGTTCCGGGGTCTGGGGTACTGGTTCTTCTACGGGAGGGACAAGCTCGGCCCGTGGATCGAGGCCAGCGTCGACTACACGCAGTGGATCTGGCTCATCGTCGTGTCGTACGCCGTGCCGGTCCTGGCCCTGGTTGCGGCCGCGGTGGTGCGCTGGCGGTTCCGGGCCTACTTCGTGGGCATGGTGGTGGTCGGGGTGGTGATCGCCGTCGGTGCCCACCCCTACTCGAGCCCGACCCCGCTCGGCGCGTTGTTCAAGCGGCTCTCGGAGACCTCGACCGCCGCCTTCGCGATGCGGTCCACGGGGCGCGCCACGCCGCTGGTGGTGCTCGGCGTGGCGGCCCTGGTCGGTGTCGGGGTGAACGCCGCCGCAGAGGCGTTGCGCAGCGTGGGGTACGCCAGGCTCGCCACGGCGGTCGGCGTGGTGGTGGTGGGGCTGGCGGTCCTCAACCTGCCGGCCCTCTGGAACGACACGTTCTACGGGCGAAACCTGCAGCGTCCCGAGGAGCTTCCCTCGTACTGGCGCCGGGCCGTCCGGGCGCTGGAGGCCACGCCCCCGGACCGGCGGGTGATGGAGCTGCCGGGATCGGACTTCGCCTCCTACGAGTGGGGCAACACGGTCGATCCGATCACGCCGGGTCTGCTCGACAAGCCCTACGTCGCCCGGGAGCTCATCCCGTACGGGACGCCCCCGTCGGCGGCGTTGCTGAACGCGGTCGACGCTGCGGTGCAGGAACGCCGGCTCGACCCGGCGGCGGTGGCGCCCCTGTCCCGGCTCCTGCGGGTCGACGCGATCCTGCTGCGCAACGACCTGCAGTGGGAGCGGTACCGGCTGGTGCGCCCGAAGTTCCTCCAACAGCTGTTCACCCCCACCCCGCCCGGTCTCGAGGGTCCTCGTTCGTTCGGGCCGCCCGCCCGGGAGCGAGGGATCCGGTTCCCGTTCCTCGACGCCCAGGAGCTCGGGGAGGGTACCGGGCTGCCCCAACCGGCGTCGCTGGTGCTGTTCACGGTGCGGGGCACGCCCCCGATCGTCACCACCCATCCGCCCGGGGGCGGGGTGGTGCTGTCCGGGGACGGCGACGGGCTCGTCGTCGCCGCCGAGGTGGGGCTCCTCGACGGACGGGGGTCCGTCGCCTTCAGCGCCGCCGCCGGCCGTGACGACCGGACCCGACGCCGTGAGGCCCTGGAGGCCGCGGTGCTGGTGGTCACCGACTCGAACCGGCAGCGGGGCCGGCGGTGGAGCACCGTCTACGACAACACGGGTCTCACCGAGGGCCCCGGTGCCCGCGTGCTGGGCCGCGACCTCTCCGACGCGCGGCTCGAGGTCTTCCCCGACGCGCCCCCGGACGCGTTCGGGCGGACGGTCACCGAGGGCGTCGCCGGCGTCGACGTGTCCGGCTACGGGAACCCGATCTCCTTCACCCCCGAGAACCGGGGGATCCGGGCGCTGGACGGCGACCCGCTCACCGCCTGGCTCGTCGGGTCGTTCAGCGAGGTGCACGGCCAGCGGATCCGGATCCGCCTGGGTCGGCCGGTCACCACCGACCGGGTGACCCTCGTGCAGCCCGTACGGGGTGACCGGGACCGTTGGATCACCCGGGCCAGCCTCATCTTCGACGGTCGCGACCGGGTGCCGATCCGGCTGGGGTCCCGTTCGCGGGAGGAAGCCGGTCAGGTGGTCCGCTTCGGACGTCGGACGTTCTCACAGCTCGAGATCCGCGTCGACGACACGAACCGGGGCCGGCTCATCAACTACGCCGGGACGAGCGCGGTCGGCTTCGCCGAGATCCGCATCACCCCCGAGGGTGCCGACCGGCCGATCCGGGCCGAGGAGGTGCTGGAGATGCCCGCCGACCTCGTGCGGGCGGTGCGCGGGCGGGATCGGGACCGTGCCCTCGTGTACCTGATGGCCCGCGAGCGCACCATTCCCGTTCCCCCTCGGTACGACCCCGAGCTCCGGCTCGAGCGGTCGTTCGTCGTGCCGTCCGACCGGGAGTTCGCGCTGGCCGGCGAGGTACGCCTGCACCCGAACGCGCCCGACGACGTGCTCGACCGGGTGCTCGGCTACCGGGGCCCGGTGCGGGTCACCTCGTCGGCCCACCTCGCCGGATCCGCACGGGCCCGGGCGTCGGCGGCCGTCGACGGCGACCCGACCACGGCCTGGGTGAGCCGCTTCCGCGGCTTGCGGCGACAGTGGATCCGGGTGCGGGTCCCCGAGCCGATCACCGTCGACCGGCTCGACTTGCAGATCCGTACCGACGGACGGCACTCGGTGCCCACCCGTCTCGAACTGTTCAACGACGCGGGGGAGTCCCGGGTCGTCGAGCTGCCTCCCCTCGCCGACCGTCCGGAGCCGGGGGCGGTCACGGCGGTTCCGGTGCGCTTCGCGCCGCTGCGCGGGACGATGTTCCGATTGCGGATCAACGAGGCCCGGGTGGTGCCCACCTTCGACTTCTACTGCGAGTGCGACCAGGCCCTGCCCGTGGGCATCGCCGAGGTGGGGATGCCCGGCGTACCCGAGGTCCGGATCCCCGATGAGCTCCCCGGTGAGTGCCGGGCCGATCTGCTGCGCCTCGACGGCCGACCGCTGCCGGTCCGGGTGGCGGGCAGCACCGCCGACGCGCTCGCCCGCAGACCGCTGTCGCTGCGCCCCTGCGACGGGCCGGGCCCGTTGCTGGCGGCCGGCCGGCACCGGCTCGGGACCGCCCGCGGCGCGAAGACCGGGCTCGACGTCGATCGGCTCACCCTCGCCTCCGGGGTCGGAGGTGGCGCGTGGGCGACCCTCGGTCCGACGGGGACGTTCCCCGAGCCGCCCGGGGGACCGTCACCGTCGGGACCCCGGATCCGGGTCACCGAGTCGGGCCGGGTCCGGATCCGGGCGCAGCTCCGGGAGGGCGGGCGGGGCTGGCTGGTGCTCGGCCAGTCCCACAACTCGGGGTGGCGGGCCCGCCTGGACGGGCGGGACCTCGGCCCGCCCCGGCTGCTGGACGGGTTCCAGAACGCCTGGCGCCTCCCGGCGGGCCCAGCAGGCCGGTGGGTCGAGCTGGAGTGGGTGCCGCAGCGGCGCGTGAACCTCGCCCTCGGGCTGTCGGCCGTGGCGGCGCTCGCCGCGCTGGTGCTCGCGGCGGCGGGGGTGGTCCGGGCCCGCCGCCGAGGCGTCGCGACCGATCCCGCTCCCGACGCGGTACTCGAGCTGCCCGCCCCCCCGGCGCTGCCGCTGCCCCGGGGCACCGCCGTGGTGACGGCGACGGTCGCCGCGATCGGCGGCAGCCTGATGGCGAGCCCCCGGGTCGGGATCTGGGCCGGCCCGCTCGCCTGGGTGCTGGCCCGCCGGCCCCGCACCCGGCGGTGGCTGGCCTGGGGGCCGCCGTTCCTGCTCGCCGGCTGCGGTGCCTACATCGCCGCGAAGCAGTGGTACTACGAGATCATCCCGACCTTCGAGTGGCCGACGTTCTTCTGGCAGACCCGGACCTTCGCCTGGCTGGCGGTGGTGTGGCTCGCCGCCGACGGCCTGGTGGAGCTCGTGGGGCGGGCCGCTCGCATCCGTGGAGGTGACCCGTGAGCCCCAAGAGCTTCCTGCTCGACGACGCCCTGGCCCGCTACCTGGTGGAGCACTGCGAGCCGCTCGACGACGTGCAGCGCGACCTCATCGCCGCGACCGCCGAGCTCGGCGCCGTCGCCGGGATGCAGATCGCCCCGGAGCAGGGGGCGTTCATGACCTTGCTCACCCGCCTGGTGGGGGTACGCCGGGCGGTCGAGGTGGGCACGTTCACCGGGTACAGCGCGCTGTGCATCGCCCGGGGTCTGGTCCCGGGCGGGCGGCTGCTGTGCTGCGATGTGCACGAGGGATGGACGGCGATCGCGCGCCGGGCCTGGGCCCGGGCCGGCCTGGACGACCGGATCGAGCTGCGCCTGGCGCCTGCGATCGAGACGCTGCGGGCGTTGCCGGTCGACGAGGCGATCGACCTGGCGTTCATCGACGCCGACAAGCAGTCCTACGGCGCGTACTACGAGGAGCTCGTCGTGCGGCTGCGCCCGGGCGGGTTGCTCCTCGCCGACAACGTGCTCTGGGGTGGTGCGGTGGTGGACCCGACCGCCACGGATGCCGACGTGCGGGCCATCCGCGAGTTCAACGACCGGGTCACGGCCGACCCCCGGGTGGAGGCGGTGCTGCTCCCGGTGGCCGACGGGCTCACCGTGGCGCGCAAGCGCTGACGGCCCGGCCCAGGACCCGCCCGGTGTCAGAACGAACCGGTGCGCCCGAACCGGTAGAACGAGGCGTACTTCGCCCCGATGTCCTCCGGGACCCCGACGATGGGCCCCAGCATCCGGGCTCCCCACACGATCTCCGCGGTGCGCTCCACCAGCGCGGCGACGTGCAGGGCGTCCCGGGGCCGGCGTCCGGCGCAGAACAGCCCGTGGTTGGCCATCACCACCGCGGCGCGATCGGCGAGGCGGCCTGCGACCTCGTCGGCGAGCTCCTGGGTGCCGGTCTCGCGGTAGTCGGTGCAGGCCACGTCGCCGCCCACGTAGACGTCGAACTCCTCCACCACCGCCGGGACGGGCTGGCGGGTGATCGCGAACATCGTCACGTGCTTGGCGTGGCAGTGCATCGTGGCCCCGAGCTCGGGGTAGGTGCGGAGCACGGTGAGGTGCAGCGCCTTCTCGGTGGTGGGGGAGCGGTGCCCCTCGAGGACCTCCCCGTCGGGCGTGCAGACGACGAGGTCCTCGGGGGTCATCGTGGCGTAGTCGACGCTGGAAGGGGTCAGCACGACCCTGCCGTCGGGGAGGCGGGCGGCGAGGTTCCCCGCCGTGCCCTCCACCAGGCCGGTGCGCAGCATCTCCTGCGCCGCCCACAGCAACTCGGTCTTGATCTCCTCGGGGCTCGGGTCGGGGATCGTCACCGGGCCAGCACCTCCGGGTTCACCAGGTTGGGAGGGCGCTCGCCGGCGAACAGCGCGGCGAGGCCGTCGGCGATGAGACGGGAGTGGTTCGTCTCGGTGTCGTAGGTCGCGCCCCCGATGTGCGGGGTGAGCACCACCTGATCGAGTCGGCACAGCGGGTGATCGGTCGGCAGCTGCTCGCCCGGGAAGTGGTCGAGCCCGGCACCGCCCACGTGGCCGGCCTGCAGCGCCTCGACGAGGGCGTCGAGGTCGATCAGGGCGGCCCGGGCGGTGTTGAGCACCACCGCCCCGGGCGGCAGCCGCCCGAGCTCCCGGGCGCCGATCATCCCGGTGGTCTCGGGGGTCACCGCGGCGTGCAGGCTGAGCACGTCGCAGGTGGGCAGCAGCGCGTCGAGGTCGGTGTGGGTGGCGTCGGGGGCGTACGGATCGAAGGACGCCACCCGCATCCCCAGGCCCTGCAGCCGCCACGCGGTCGCCCGGCCGACCGCCCCGAGCCCCACGATCCCCACCGTGCGCCCGGCCAGCTGCCAGGCCCGGAACCGCTGGTAGGGGATCGTGCCGTCGCGGAACACCGCGCCGGCCCGCACGTCGCGGTCGGCGGTGAGCACGTGGCGGCGGACGGCGAACAGGAGCGCCACGGTCAGCTCGGCCACGGCGTCGGCGTTGCGGCCCGGGGCCCGCA
>CALEDW010000034.1 GCA_937949585.1 uncultured Acidimicrobiia bacterium | reverse complement strand
GGGTGCCGGCGGCGTCCCACACCTCCTCGACCCGGCCGGGCACCGCCAAGCACATGGGATGGAGGTTCCCAGAGGGCCGCCGGTGGGGCAAGGGGCTGTCCCGGCCGGGAGACCACCGGCGGGTCCACGCTGGCCTACCGTTCGCCGATGGCTTCCGACGCCGACTTCCTGGGACTCGAGCCCGCGGGGGCACCGGGCCGCTTCCGCTTCCGGGTCCAGAACCACCTGGCCCGCCTCGACGGCCGCCTCTACGGCGGAACCGCCATCGCGGTGTCGATCGCCGTCGCGGAAGCGGTCTCGAACCGCCCGGCGGTGTGGATGACCACCCAGTTCGTCGCCACCGCGCCCGGCGACGCCCTCATCTCGGTCCATGCGGAGGTCCTCGCCCCCGGCCGGCGGACCCATCAGGTGCGGGTGACCGGTACCGACGAGTCCGGGGCGGTGATGTTCGCCTCGCTGGGCGCCACCGGTCGCCTCGACGCCGGCGGCCTCAGCGGGTCGTTCGAACACCCCCCGGCGGTCACGTCGCCGTCCCGGAGCGAGCCGATGGTCGGCCCGTTCGGGCTGCTGCTGCGCAACGTCGGCGTCGACCTCGACCCCCCACCGCTGCCGAGCGGCGTTGGATTCGGCACGGTGGTGGAGTTCCGGGAACCGGAGGTCACCGACCATCCGGACCCGGGTCCCGGACGGCTGTGCCTGTGGGCACGCCGCCGGGACCGCCAGCCGCTCACCCCGGCGACGATCGCGTTCATCGCCGACATGGTCCCGCTCTCGGTCGCCCACGGCTGTGGCGCCCTCGCCGGGGGCCTGAGCCTGGACAACACGATCCGGCTCGGGGCGTTCGAACCCACCGAGTGGGTGCTCGTCGACCTCCGGGCCCACCTCGCCGCCGGGGGCTACGGCCACGGGGCCGCCCACATCTGGAGTGAGCAGGGCCGGCTCCTCGCCACCGCCGGGCAGTCGGCGTCGATGTTCCGCTTCGACGCCGCGGACGCCCCGTGGCTCCGCCGGAGCTGACGGGGTGGGGTAACGCGTGGGGGCGGGGACCCGCTCCGTGGTTCACTCGGGGAGACCCGGTGCAGAGAGTGCCACCCCCGACGACCGGAGCCCGCCTGCGGTTCGCCGACCACCGGTTCGGACGAAAGGCGACTCAGGTCAGATCCACTTGCCGGGGTTGAGGATCCCCTGCGGGTCGAGCGCCGTCTTGATACGCCGGTGCAGGTCCATCACGTCGGGACCGAGCTGGGCGGGTAGGTGCCGGGCCTTCAGCACGCCGATGCCGTGCTCGCCGCTGACGGTGCCCCCGAGCGCCACAGCCGCCTCCATGATCCCGTCGAACGCCGTGGCGGACCGCCGCGTGGCGTCCGGGTCCGAGGCGTCGAAGGTGACCAGCGGGTGGAAGTTGCCGTCGCCGGCGTGGCCGATCACCGGGATGAACGTGTCGTGCTCGGCGGCGATCCGTTCGACGGCGGCGAGCAGCTCGGGAATCCGGGGCAGGGGCACACCGACGTCCTCGATGAGCACGGTCCCGAGCCGTTCGACGCAGGGGATGGCCATCCGCCGGGCCCCCATGAGCAGCTCGCCCTCGTCGGCGTCGTCGGTGTGGGCCACGTAGGAGGCGCCGGCCCGCTCACAGGCGTCAGTGATTGCGGCGGCTTCGGCACCGGCGCCGTCGGTGCGGGCCAGCACCAGCGCCGCGGTCGACGGGTCCAGCCCCATCGGACGGACCCGCTCCACGGCGTCGAGCGCGGCGCGGTCCATCAGCTCCAGGGCAGCCGGCCGGACCCGGGTGACGATGTCGGCCACCGCGTGACCGGCTGAGCGCAGCGTCGGGAACAGCGCCACCACGGTGCTCACCGGCGGCGGGGCCGGTCGGAGACGCAGCGTCGCCCCGGTGATGATCCCCAAGGTGCCCTCGGAGCCGACGAAGAGGCGCTTGAGGTCGTAGCCGGCGACGTCCTTGACCGTCGGGCCTCCCAGCCGGACGGCCCGCCCGTCGGCGAGGACCACCTCGAGAGCTAGCACGTAGTCGGTGGTCACCCCGTACTTCACGCAGCACAGGCCCCCGGCGTTGGTGGCCAGGTTGCCCCCGATGGAGCAGATCTCGAACGAGCTGGGATCCGGCGGGTACCACAGCCCGTGCGCAGCCGCCGCGTCCTTGAGCTCTGTGTTGCGGATCCCGGGCCCGCACACGGCGAGCATGGCGGCCGGGTCGACCCGGAGGTCCCGCATGGCCGCGGTGGACACGACGATGCAGCCGTCGACGGCGGCCGCGCCACCCGACAGGCCGGTGCCGAGCCCCCGGGGCACCACCGGCACCCGCAGGCGGGCCGCGACCCGGACCGCCGCCTGCACGTCCGCCGCGACCCGGGCCCGCACGACGGCCGACGGCGCGCCGGGGACGACGGACGTGGCGCGGTCGTGCCGGTACCCCTCCATGACGGCCGGGTCGCCGACGACGACGTCGGCACGGCCCGGCCCGAGCTCGGCGCGCAGCGCAGCGACGACCGCCGCTGGTGAGGTCCCGCTCACCGTGGCGGGGGCTCCAGCCGGTTGGTGACCCGACCCACCAGCCCGGACCGGCCCGGCAGCACCCGGCTCACCAGGTCGACCAGCCGGGCGTCGAGGCCGACGACCACCCGGGCCCGGTTGCGCTCGACGGCCCGGACGATCCGGCGGGCCACCGTGGAGGGGGGCCGCATGGCCATCGGGGCGAGCCGGGAGCGCCCCAGCTCCGCGAGCCGGCCGGCCTGGCTGCCGCGGGCACTGGCCGTGATGTTCGTGCGGATCGCACCGGGGAACACCACGGTGACGCCGATGCCGGAGGTCACGAGCTCGGACCGGAGCGCCTCGGAGAAGCCGCGAACTGCGGCCTTGGTGAGCGAGTAGGACGCGTTGTGGGGTAGCCCGAGGAGCCCCACCATGCTGGACAGGTTGACGATGTGGGCCTCGTCGGCCCGCCGCAGCTGGGGCAGGAACGCCCGGCAGCCGTTCAGCACACCCCAGACATTCACGTCCACGATCCAGCGCAGGTCCTCGTCCCGTTCCCGCTCGAAGGAACCGGCCGCGGTCACCCCGGCGTTGTTGACCAGCACGTGACACCCGCCGTGCACGTCCGCGACCTCGGCGGCGAGGGCGGCCATCCGCTCGGGATCGGCGACGTCCGCCGCGTGGGCCGAGGCGACCCGTCCCTCGGCCCGGATCAGCGTGGCGGTGTCGGCGGCCGCCGCCGGGTCGAGGTCGACCGCAGCGACCTCGCAGCCCTGCCGGGCCAACGCCACGCTGGTGGCCCGCCCGATGCCGCTGCCCGCCCCGGTGACCACCGCCGTGCGGCCCTGCAGCCGCATCACCCACTCCTCGGGGCGTCCCACATGGTCCCGGACCCTACCGCCGGGGCCGCGGTGCTCCGGGGGCCGGCCCAACGGTCCGCAGGTCCGGGTGGGGAGCGGCCCTGCTAGCGTCCCGTCGCCATGTCGGTGAAGCCCGTGTCGGCCCGGCGGACGGCCC
>CALEDW010000033.1 GCA_937949585.1 uncultured Acidimicrobiia bacterium | reverse complement strand
GGTGCCCTCGCTGCCGGCGAGGATCCCCTCCCAGCGGTAGCCGGTGTTGTCCTTGCGCAGCGCCGGGACCCGCCCGACGACCGTGCCGTCGGCGAGCACCGCCTCCACGCCGATCACCTGCTCGCGCATCGATCCGTGGGCCAGGACGTGCTCACCGCCGGCGTTGGTGGCCAGCATCCCGCCGATCGTCGCCGAGCCCCGCGACCCGAGGTCCACGCCCACGTCCCACCCCGCCGCCCGCGCCGCGCGCTGAGCGGCCTCGAGGGTGACACCCGCGCCGACCACCAGCTCGCCGGTCTCGGCGTCCACGGGGGCCAGGTGGTCGAGGCGCCGGAGGCTGCACACCAGCTCGCCGGCCCGGGGCACCGACCCCCCGACCAGGCCGGTGTTCCCGCCTTGGGGGACCACCCCGACGCCGGCCGCCCGGCAGGCCTGCAGCACCGCGACGACCTCGGACGTCGAGCGGGGCCGGACCACGGCCGGGGTCTGGCCCCGCCAGCGGCCGGTCCAGTCGACGGTGTAGGTGCCCAGCACGTCGGGGTCGGTGACCACCCGGCCGGGCCCGAGACGGTGCGCCAACTCAGCGACGAGCGTCTCGACGGGCGGCATCGTGCGTATCGTGGCACGGTGACCCCGGCGGCCGTGGTGCTGCTCGCCGTGGCGGCCGTCGCCGCGATCGTCGACTGGGCGGCCGTCGGGCGGGGCCTCCGTCGGGTCGAGTTCGTCGCCAAGCCGGCGGCGACACTGGCGATCCTCGGCGCCGCCGCCGCCCTCGATGCCGCCCGCCCCGCGGCCCAGCGGTGGTTCGTCGTCGCCCTGGGCGCGGCCCTGGTCGGGGACGTATTCCTCATGCTCGGCCCGCGCCACTTCCTCGCCGGCCTGGGCTCCTTCCTGCTCGCCCACCTCGCGTTCATCGGCGGGCTGCTCGAGGGCGGCGCCGGGCACCTCTGGGTCGCCGTCCCGGTGGCCGCCGTCGCCCTCGTGGTCGGGGCCCGGCTCCTGCGGGCCCTGCGCCGGGACGCCCACGGCGCGCTGGTGGCCCCGGTGGTCGCCTACGTGGTGGTGATCGGCGCGATGGTCACGGTCGCGGTGGCCTCGGGAAACGCCCCGGCCGCCGCGGGCGCGGTGGCGTTCCTCGCCTCCGACGCGATGATCGGCGAGCAGCGGTTCGTGCAGCCGCGCCGCCTGTACCCGGTGGCGATCATGGTCACCTACCACGCAGCGCTCGTGCTGCTGGTCCTGTCGCTGCGGATCTGACCGGTCCGCCCGTACCCTGGCGGGGTGCGCCGCTCGATCGACGACGCGCTCACGGGCGACCCGCCCGACCCGGACCGTCCGGCGGTCTCCTGGATGGTCGGGCTCACCGACGACCCCGATGTCTCGGCCGACGGCACACCCAGGGTCACGCTCACGCTCGAGGAGCGCGGCGGCGCCGGCACCGGGGTCGTCGCCTACCTGCGGCCGGACGAGGCCCGGCGGCTGCGCGCCGCCCTGCGGGCCGCGCTGGCCGAGGTCGGCGAAGAGCCGGGCCGCTGACGCCGCTCAGAGCAACAACGGTTGCGGGACGCGCCGGTCCCCGCCCGAGGCCCGGAACTCCACCACCTGGTCCACGGTCACCATCGCGATCCGGTGCTCGGCCGCGAAGAGCTCCAGGTAGGGGAGTCGGGCCGGCGAGCCGTCGTCGTGGAGCACCTCGCAGATCACCGCCACCGGCGCGCACCCGGCGAGACGGGCGAGGTCGACCGCGGCCTCCGTGTGCCCCCGCCGCTCCAGCACCCCACCGGGCCGGGCCCGCAGCGGGAAGACGTGGCCGGGGCGGACGAACTCCTCGGGTCGGCTGTCGGGTGCCACCACCCGCCGGATCGTGTAGGCGCGATCGGCGGCGCCGATGCCGCTCCCGGCGGAACGATGATCGATCGAGACCGCGAAGGCGGTGTCGGACCCGCCCTCGCCCGGCGGGACCATCGGAGGGATCCGCAGCCGGTCCAGCACCGCCGCGTCGGTCGGCATGCAGACCAGTCCCCGGGCCCAGCGCAGCATGAAGTTCACGGCGTCGGCCGTCACCCACTGGGCGGCCATCGTGAGGTCACCCTCGTTCTCGCGGTCCTCGTCGTCGGCGACGAGGACCATCTCGCCCCGCCGGATCCGCTTCAACGCATCCTCGACGGTCGTGAAGGGTGAACGCGTCACGCCGGTGCTCCTTGGGGTTGGGGGGCGGGCCGCGGCTGCGGCGCCCCGCGGGGGAAGGTCACGATCATGCGGCAGCCGTGCGGCTCCCGGCGCTCGGGACGGATGTCGCCACCGTGCAGGTCGACGATCCAGCGGGCGATGGAGAGGCCCAGGCCCGCGCCGCCGTCGGCGGCGGCCCGGGCCGCGTCGGCCCGGTAGAACCGCTCGAACACCCGCTGCGCCTCGTCGCTGGGGATGCCCGGTCCCTCGTCGAGCACCTCGATCACCACGTCGCGGTCGCGGGCGTAGGCGCGCAGTTCCACCGTCCCGCCCGGGGGCGAGTGGCGCACGGCGTTCTCCAGGAGGTTGGCGACCACCTGGTGCACCCGCTCCGGGTCGGCCTCGGCGGTGAGCCGCCGGTCGGGGATCTGCACGGCCACGGTCACGTCGCCGACCCGCGCCTGCTGCTCGCGCACCACCGCCTCGAGCACGACGCCCACCTCGAACGAGCGGCGGTCGAGGGGGACGGTCCCGGCCTCCAGGCGCGACAGGTCGAGGAGCTGTGACACGAGCCGTCCGAGCCGCTGCACCTGGGTGAGCATCGTGCGCAGCGTGTGCGGATCGGGCTCGCTCACCCCGTCGACGAGGTTCTCGAGGGTGGCCTGGAGGGCGGCGAGCGGCGTGCGCAGCTCGTGGCTCACGTTCGCCACGAGGTCTCGGCGCAGCCGGTCGGTCTCGGCGAGCTCGCCGGCCATCTGGTTGAACGCCCGGGCCAGGCGGCCGATCTCGTCGCGAGAGGTGGCGTTCACCCGCTGCGAGTAGTCGCCCTTGGCCATCGCCTGTGTGGCCGCGGCCATCTCCCGCAAGGGGGTGGTGAGGCCCCGGGCGAGGAACCGCACACAGGCCAGCGCCACCAGGGCGGCCACGACGCCGGCGACGCTCGGCCACAGGTCGAGGAAGCGGACCCCGACCCAGAACACGAGCACCGTGATCCCCACCGCGCCGGCGATGAGGGCGCTGAGCTTGACCTTGATCGACGGCAACGGGTCGAGGGGACGGGCGTGCAGGTGCCTCATCGGGCTCCCCTCACCGCGATGCCCCCTGCGCCTCGGCGAGCGCCCCACCGGCTCCGTAGCCGACGCCGTGCACGGTGCGGATCACCCCGGGGTTGAGCTTGCGGCGCAGTCCGGCCACGTGGGAGTCGACCGCCCGGGTCCCCGATGCCACCTCGTACCCCCACACCAGTGCCAGCAGCTCCTCGCGGGTGAACACCCGGTCGGGCTCGGCGGCCAGGGTGGCGAGCAGTTCGAACTCGGTGGGGGTGAGGTGCACGGGCGTGCCGTCGCGGAACGCCCGCCGGGCGGGCAGGTCGAGGACCACCTCGCCGATCCGCAGCTCGGCGCCCGGGGGACGGCGCCCGGCCTCCTCGCGGGCCCGGGCCACCCGGCGCAGCAGAGCGTGCACGCGGGCCACCAGCTCCCGAGCGCTGAACGGCTTGGTGAGGTAGTCGTCGGCGCCGGTGGCCAGCCCGGTGAGGAGGTCGTCCTCGGAGTCGCGGGCCGTGAGCATGAGCACCGGCACCGGCCGCTCGGCCTGGATCCGCTCGCAGACCGACAGGCCGTCCAGGCCCGGCAGCATGAGGTCGAGCACCACGAGGTCGGGCGCGAGGCGAGCGCACGCCTCCACCCCCGACGGCCCGTCTGCGGCGACGGTGACCCGGTGACCTTCGGAGCGCAGCCGTGCGGCCACCGCCTGCGCGATCGACGGCTCGTCCTCGATCACCAGGATCGACGAGGGCGCGCCGGGACCGGCGCCGGGAGCGCACATGCTCCGTTCAGGATATGGAACCCGCCGGTGGTTGCCGGCGACGGTGTGTGGAGATTCTGTGGAGATGCGGCGCCGCCCGGACCTAGGCTGCGACCGGTGGGTGTGGACGAGGCGTCCGAGCCGGACGGCGCATCGGAGCTGAGCGACGAGGAGTGGGCGCGCCGGCTCTCCCCGGAGCAGTTCGCCGTGCTGCGCCGGGCGGCGACCGAACCGCCGTTCTCCGGCGCCTACGTCGACGAGAAGCGCCCCGGCACGTACCGCTGCGCAGGGTGCGGGGCGGCGCTGTTCCACAGCACCGCGAAGTTCGACTCGGGGACCGGCTGGCCGAGCTTCACCCGCCCGGTCACCGCCGAGGGCGTGCGGACCCGCACCGACCTCGGCCACGGGATGGTGCGCACCGAGGTCTGCTGCGCCCGGTGCGGCGGGCACCTCGGGCACGTCTTCGACGACGGTCCGGCCCCCACCGGGCTTCGCTACTGCATCAACTCGCTGGCGCTGCGCCTCGATGCCGGCGACGGGGCGTGAACGGCGATCGCAGGTCCGGCCGCGGAGCACCGTCGTGAGCCCGCTCGCCGACGTCTGGTTCCGGGTGACCGACCTGGAGGTCGTGGAGGGCCGGGGGTGCCGGGTCCGGGCCGCCGACGGCACCACCTACCTCGACTTCACCTCGGGCATCGCCGTCACCTCCACCGGGCACTGCCACCCGAGGGTGGTGCAGGCGATCCAGGAGCAGGCGGCCCGCTTCATCCACGCGCAGGTCAACTGCTACCGGCACCCGCTGCTGGAGTCGCTGGCGGCCCGCCTGGCCGAGCTCACCCCCGGGTCGATCGACACCTTCTTCTTCGCCAACTCCGGCGCCGAGGCGACCGAGGCCGCGGTGAAGCTCGCCAAGCAGGTCACCGGTCGGCCGCACGTCGTGGTGTTCCAGGGGTCGTTCCACGGGCGCACGCACCTCACGATGGCCATGACGACCTCGAAGACCGTCTATCGCGCCGGGCACGCCCCGCTGCCGTCGGGGATCTTCGTGGCCCCGTTCCCCGCCGACGACACCGAGGTCGACGCTGCGCTCGAGGGGCTCGACCTGCTCCTGGCGGGCCAGAGCGCCCCGGCGGAGACCGCGGCGATGGTGATCGAGCCGGTCCTCGGGGAAGGGGGCTACCTGCCTGCGCCGGAACGGTTCTTGGCCGGGGTCGCCGAGCGGTGCGAGCGCCACGGGATCCTGTTCGTGGCCGACGAGGTGCAGACCGGCTTCGGTCGCACCGGGCGCATGTTCGCGGTGGAGGCGGCGGGGCTCGAACCCGACGTGATCGTACTGGCCAAGGGGATGGCTTCGGGGTTCCCGATCTCGGCGGTGGGCGCCCCGGCCGGGCTCATGGCCCGGTGGCCCCGCGGCAGCCACGGCGGGACCTACGGCGGCAACCCGATCGGCTGCGCCGCAGCCCTGGCCACCATCGAGGTGCTCACGGCCCCCGGGTTCCTCGACGCCGTGGTGGCCCGCGGCGACCGGCTCCGGGCCGGACTGGCCGCCCTCGCGCAGGCCGATCCGGGGCTGTGCCGCATCCGGGGACCCGGACTCATGGTGGGCTGCGAGCTCGCGCACCCCGGCACCGGCCGGCCGGACCCCGAGCGTGCCGCGGCCGTGCTGGAGCACTGCCGCCGGGAGGGACGGCTCCTGCTCATGACGGCCGGGACGTGGGGTCACGTCGTGCGCTGGATGCCGCCGCTGGTGGTGAGCGACGCCGAGATCGACGAGGCCCTCGCCGCGTTCGGTGCCGCGCTCACCGCCACCCGTACCGACGCCTGAGCACCTCAGCGCAGGCGGCCGGCCCGATGGTCGGCGACGACCGCCGCCGCGGCGTGCAGGCCCGGGATCCCGGTGACGCCGCCGCCTCCGTGGGTCGCCGACGACGCCTGGTAGAGCCCCCGGACCGGGCTGCGGTGGTCGGTCCAACCCGGCGCCGGCCGGAGGTGGAACAACTGGGAGGGGGAGAGCTCCCCGTGGAAGATGTTGCCGCCGACGAGCCCGTACGTACCGGCGAGCTCGTGGGGGCCGAGCACCTGGCGGTGCAGCACCGAGGCGGCGAACCCGGGCGCCGCCTCGTCCATGAGCTCGATCACCCGGTCGGCGTACTCGGCGAGCGCAACGGCGTCGGGGCGGTCGGCCCAGGTATGGGGAACCCACTCGGTGAACAGCGATACGACGTGGTGCCCGGGTGGGGCCAGCGTGTCGTCGACCACCGACGGGATGCACACGTCGGCGAACGGACGGGTGGCGGCCCGCCCGTCCTCCGCCTCCCGGAACGCGCCCTCGAGCGCATCGATCGAATCGGCGAGCACGATCGTGCCGCCGTGCACCTCGGGGTCGAACCCGTCGACCCCGCGGAACGCCGGGAGCCGGTCGACGGCCAGGTTCACCTTCACCACCCCTGAGCGCGACCGCCAGCGGCGCAGGTCGGCGACGAACCCGTCCGGCAGCTCCGCCGGATCGAGCTGGCGCAGGAAGGTCAGCTGGGGATGGGTGGCCGCGACGACCGCCCGCGCCCGGATCTCCGTCCCGTCGGAGGTGGCCACGCCGGTGACCCTCCCGTCCCGGGTGAGGATCCGCTCGACGGCCGTGCCCGTGCGCAACTCGGCGCCCCGGGTGCGGGCGGCAGCCGCCAACGCCGCCGTGAGCCCGCCCATCCCCCCGACCGGGAACCCCCACCCCGCGGCGGCGGGGTCGTGGCCCAGGTGGGCGGCGAGGGCCGGACCGATCTTGTGGTGCAGCATCACGTAGGCGCTGCCGCCCCGGCGGGGCCCGCCCCAGGTGCCGATCACACCGCTCACGGCGAGGACGGCCCGCAGCGCTTCGCCGGTGAAGCGCTCCTCGACGAGGTCGGCGACGCTGTCGGTGAACACCCGGGTGAGGTCGGCAACCATCCGGGTGTCGAAGCCGCGCAGCCGCCAGAAGAAGCGGGCGACGTCGACCAGGTCGGCCGGTCGGCGCGACCCGAACGCCGGCGGCGGGGCGAGCAGCACCGGCGCCACCGCCGCCGCGAGCCGCTCCAGCCAGGCCTGCCAGTCCTCGTAGGCGTCGGCATCGCCCGGTGCGTGGCGGCGCAGCTCGTCGCGCCGGCGGGCCGGGTCGGCCCAGAGTCGCAGCGGCCGGCCGTCGGGCCGAGGCGCGAAGTACGGGCCCTGGGGCAGCACCCGGTACCCGTGTCGGCCCAGCTCGAGGTCGCGCACCACCCGGGGATCGAGGAGGCTCACCACGTAGGCGCACGTGCTCACCCGCCAGCCCGGTCCCCAAGGCTGCTCGGTCACCGCCGCGCCC
>CALEDW010000032.1 GCA_937949585.1 uncultured Acidimicrobiia bacterium | reverse complement strand
TCCGCCGCTTCCAGGCCGAGGGACGCACGATCCTGCTCGTGACCCACTCCGCCGACCTCGTGCGGCAGATCTGCCATCGAGCCGCGGTGCTCGACGGCGGGCGGCTCGTCGCCGACGGTCCTCCCGGTGAGGCCATCCTCGCCTTCCGGGAGGCGCTGCGCCGGCGCGGCGACGCCGTGCCGGGGGACGTGGACGCGCCGATCCTGCGCCGCACCCTGCGGGTCCGCATCACCGGCGTCGAGATCGTGTACCCCGAACCCACCCGGGCCTGGGCACTGCCCGGTGAGCCCGTCGAGGTGCGCGTGTCCTGGGCGGCACCGGAGCCGGTCGACGAGGCCGTGTTCTCGATCGCCCTGCACGACCAGCGGGGCGTGCTGCTCGTCGGGACGAACAGCGAGCTCATCGGGGCGCCGCCGGGGCGCCTGGCCGGTACCGGGACCTACGTGTTCCGCTTCGAGCGGTTCGAGGTGCTCGACGGGGTGTACCGGGTCTCCCTCGGGATCCACTCCCACGACGGTGCGGTCATCTACGACCAGCGCGGGGAGCAGGACGTGATCGAGGTGATGCACCCCGGCCAGGAGGTCGGGTTGGTGCGCTTCGACGTGCGCGGCCGCGTCGAAGCCGCCGCCGCCGCAGGCGGGTGAGCGGGACGGGGCCGAGCCCGTCCGGCGACGCCGGGCCGGCCGGGTCCGGCCGGCGCTTCGGCAGCATCCTGGGCGGCGCCTCGGTGCTCGTCGCCGGGCGCTACACGGTGGCGGTGCTGGCCTGGATCGGCACCGCGATCGTCATCCGCGAGCTGACCCGTGTCGAGTGGGGCCAGTACTCCTACGTCTTCGGGCTGCTCGGCATCGTCGGGCTCGTCGCCGACCTGCGCCTCAGCCGCATCGTGCTGCGCGACCTGATGCACACCGAGGCCGAGGTGTCCGGACGCGTGGTCGGCTCCTACGTGGCGCTGCGGCTCGTGATCGGCGTCGTGTCCTACCTCGTGGCGCTGGCCTGGGTGCTCGTCGGCGGCCAACCCGCCCCGGTGGTGGCCGCCACCGCCGTCGCCGGGCTGAACCTCATCACGCTCTCGGCGGCCTGGGGGGTGATCCTCCTCTTCGAGGCGCGCCTCTACCTCCGGGACGTCTCGATGGCCCAGGTCGCCGGCCAGGTCGTGCAGTTCCTGGCCGTGGTGGCCCTCGTCGCCTCCTCGCTGGCATCGGTCCTGTGGTTCGCCTGGGCGGCGGTGCTGAACGCGGTGGTGGTGCTCGCCTGGCTCCTCGCGGCGGCGCGCCGGCACACCACCCTGGTGCTCCACGTCGACCTGCACCGGTGGGGCCTCTGGGTCCGGGAGGCGGCGCCGCTCGCCCTGGGTGCGGCCCTCGACACCGTGTACTTCCGGATCGACATCGTCATGCTCGCCGCCCTCGACTCGTTCCGGGCCGTGGGCAGTTACAACGTCGGCTACAAGTTCTCCGACCTGCTCGGCGCGGTGCCGCTGGCGGTGGCCACCCCCGCCCTCACCATGCTGGTGGCGTGCTGGCCCGACGATCCCGAGGGGTTCCGGCGCACCTTCCGGCAGGCCTCGGTGATCCTCGCCGTCGGGGCGGTGGGCGCCGGGGTGGGCTTCTCCCTGTTCGCCGAGCCGCTGGTGGCCACCCTCTACGGTGAGCGCTACCGGGCGGCTGCCGACGCCGCCCGCCTGCTCGTGGCCGGTCAGGCGCTGCACTTCTTCACGCTGTTGTGCTTCTCGACCCTGGTCGCCGCCGGTCGGAACCGGCTGTACCCGGTGGCGATGCTCGTGGGGGTGGGACTCAACGTGGGCCTGAACGCGGCGTGGATCCCCCGCTGGTCCTACCTCGGTTCGGCATGGGCGACGGTGCTCACCGAGGTGGTGGTGCTCGGGGTGCTCGCCGCCGGGGTGGCCCGTGTCCCCGGGTTGCGTCCCTGGCCGGTTCGCCCGCTGCTCGTCTGCGGGGTGGCCGGGGCCGTCATGGCGGCGGTGGCGCTCGCCCTGCGGACGGCGCTGCCGTGGCCGGCCGCCGCCGCCGTCGCCGGCGGGGCCTACCTGGCCACCTGTCACCTGGCCCGGGTGGACGGGCCCGGAGGCCTGCGGGCGCTCGCGGCGGCGCCGGTCGGGGGTCTGGGCGTCCTGGAGGACCCGGCCGACTAGCCCGCCCGGGCGCGTCAGGCCTCGTAGTACGCGGAGCGGCGCGGGACCGCGGCCCGGTTGACGACCACGCCGACGACGTTGGCCCCGGCCCTCTCCAGGGTCTCGAGGGTCTGGCGGACCTGGCGGCGGCGGCTCGTGCGCAGGTCGAGCACGAAGACCGTGGCGTCGCACTGGCTGGCCACCGCCATCGCCTCGGCGAACAGTGCCGCAGGAGGGGTGTCGACCACCACCAGCCGCACGCCTCGCAGCTCGTCGAGCACGTGGCGGAACGCACGGGCGCCGAGCACGCCGGAGGCGTCGTGGACCGGGGCGCCGCTGGGCAGCACCCGGAGGAACGGCGTGTCGGGCACCTTGCGCAGCGCGGCGGCGAGGTCGGCGCCCTGCAGGACCGACGACAACCCCGGGGCCCGGGGCAGCCCGAGGCGCTCGTGCACCGCCGGTCGGCGGAGGTCGGCGTCGACGAGCACCACCTTCTCGTCGAGCGCCGCGGCCGAGGTGGCGAGGTTGCAGGCGGTGAAGGTCTTGCCGGCCTCGGCGTTGGCGCTCACCACCGCGACCGTGCGGGGCTTGCCGGCGCCTTCGAGGACCATGAGGTTGGTGCGCAGCACCCGGAACGCCTCGACCACCTCGATCCCCGACCCGCTGGGGATCCGCCCGAGCACCGGCAACCCGGTGACCTCGCCCACGTCGTCGGTGTCGTCGCTGCGGGAGAACCGGTCGCCGACGTAGTGACGCAGCACCGTCAGCTCGGAGAACACGACGAGCGCCACGAGGAAGGCCAGCACGGCGTCGCGCCGCGGCTGCGGGGAGATCGGGGCGCGGCCGGCCAGGGCGCCGGTGACGATGGCGAGGTCGTCCTTGGGCTGGGCGCGCCGCTCCGCCTCGGCGCGGTTCAGCGCGTCGATGCTCGCCTGCACCCCGGTCCGGCGGGGGTCGCCGGGAGGCAGGCCCTCGAGCTGTTGGAGGAGTTGCGTGCGTTGCAGCTGGATGGGGACGAGGTCGGCGACGAGTTGCGCGTTCGCCTTGCCGGCCACGAAGTCGACGAGCGCCTGGGCGGTGGCGCGGGTGAGGGCCAGGGCCTCACGACGGGTGGGTCCGGTGGCCCGGACCTGCAGGAAACCGAGCTCGCCCACCTGGGAGGCCGAGATCCGCTCGATGCCCTCGCTGAGGCTGGGTCGGGGCGTGATCCCCGAGTCGCGCAAGGCCTTGCGCACCACCGACGGGGTGTCGGCGAACCGGGCCCACGTCTGGGCCAGGTAGCCGGAGACCTGCGCCTGGGTCTGGCCGCCGGTGATCACCCCGGGCGTGACCGCGAGCAGCGCACTGGCCCGGTAGACGGGCGGCCGGGTCGCCGAGTACGCGAAGACCGCAGCGGCGGCCAGCGCCGACGCCACCAGGATCCGCAGCCAGTTCTGCGCGATGATCCGGAAGTGCGCCGCGAGATCCATGGCGGCGCAATGATACGGGCGGCATGGGAAGCCGCCTGCTGATTCGTCTCGCCGGTCGACGGCCCGTGCCGCCCCGGTGGTCGACCGTCGCCGGCGTCGGGGCGGCGGTGGCCCTGGTGCTCGGCGGCACCCCCTGGGTCGCGCTGGTCGCGGTGGGCGGACCGGTCGCGCTCGCCTGCTACCGGCGACCCCAACGCGGCGTGCTCGCCTTCGCCGCGTTGCTCCCCCTCGACGGGCTGCGGCCGGTCCTCGGGCTGCCCGATGCCTTCGGGGGGTGGAAGCAGGCGATGGTGCTCACCCTGCTCCTGCTCACCTTCGTCTGCCCCCCGGCGGCCCGGGCCACGGGACCGCCCCGCCGCCTGCCGCCCTGGGTGCCGGCGTTCGCCGCGCTCGCCGTGCTCGGGGTCGTCTCCGCGGCGCTGGCGGGATGGGGCACCAACGCCGTGCTCGGGCTGCGGATCACCTTCTTCGATGCGCTCATCGCCGTGGTGGTGTGGCGCTGCCCGCTCAGCCGTGCCGAGCGGGACGCGCTCGTCACGATCTTCGCGACGATGGCGTTCCTCACCTCCCTGGTGGGGCTCTGGCAGCAGGTCGTCGGCCACGAGTACCTGCGCCGTCTCGGCTACGAGTACGACGAGGCGATCCGCTTCACCAGCGGCTTCCGGCTCCGGTCGTTCGGGACGTTCAACCAGCCGTTCCCGTTCGCGCTCTACCTCATGCTCGCGATCCTGGTGGTCACCCCGTTCGCGCTCGCCGAACCGGGTCGGTTGCGCAGCCGGCTCTACGCCTTGTCGCTGCCGGTGGTCGCCGGCGCCCTCGTGCTCACCTTCGTGCGCGCTGCGTACCTCGGGCTCGCCGTGGGCCTGCTCTACCTGGCGTTCCACCGGTACAAGCTGTTGGTGTACGGCATCCCGTTCGCGCTGCTGGCGTTCGCGTTCCTACCGACGGGCACCACCTTCACGGAGGCGATCTTCCAACGCGAGAGCCTCGAGGAGCGCACCACCGGGTGGAGCGACCGGCTCGACCAGCTCGCCGAGCATCCACTCGGCATCGGCATCGGGGAGACCGGGGCCGCGGCCGAGAAGGCCGCACGGCTGCAGGGGCTCGATCCGGGACTGCAGTACCAGCCCGACAACGCCTACCTGAAGGTGGCCTTCGAGCTGGGGATCCCCGGCCTGTGGTTCTTCGTGCGGATGCTGGTCTCGATGGTCCTGTACGGCAGGTCGGTGGAACGCCGGGTGACGGACCCCGAGCGGCACCTGGCGATCGGGGCCACCGCCCAGCTGTTCGGACTCGTGGTCGCCGGGCTGGTGGCCACCATCTTCGAGATGGTGCCGGTGGTGCAGCTGTTCTGGCTCATGGCCGGGGTCGTGGCCACCCTCGCCCCGCTGCCCCGGGTGCCGGCCCGCCCGCCGGTCCCGGCCCGCCCGCCGGTCACCGCCTGAGCCGGCCGGCCCCGGCCACGGAGCGGACCGCGGCGCGGATCCGGTCGCGGAACGCCGCCGCCGAGAAGCGGGCGGCGTGGGCGCGCAGCGCCTCGGGATCCCAGCGCCGGCCGAGGGCCCGCTCCACGGCGGCCCGGACGGCGTCGGGCTCGGGCCGGGAGAAGAAGCAGCCGGTCACGCCGTCGACCACGGTGTCGAGGAACCCGCCGTCGGCGAGCACCACCGCAGGGGTACCGCACCCGGCCGCCTCGAGGGGCACGAGGCCGTAGTCCTCGACCGCGGCCGACACCACCAGCGCCGCGTTGCGGTACAGCCAGCGCAGCCGGGCGTCGCTCACCCCTTCCAGGAAGTGCACCGCGGGCCCGGCCCGGGCCCGGAGCCGGTCGCGGTCGGGGCCTCGACCCACCACGACGAGCGGCCACCGCCGGTCCGCGGCCCGCACCACCTCCTCGACGCGCTTGTACGGCAGCAGGCGCGACACGCACAGCAGGTA
Source organism: uncultured Acidimicrobiia bacterium (assembly GCA_937949585.1). Taxonomy (GTDB): domain Bacteria; phylum Actinomycetota; class Acidimicrobiia; order IMCC26256; family CALEDW01; genus CALEDW01. The sequence continues at coordinate 17,570 of CALEDW010000032.1, read as the reverse complement.
GCCCGGCCGCAGCTGCGGCACCGGGTCCTCGGGACCGTCGGGGTCGAGCCCGGCGGGGGGATGCACCACCTCGGCCGACACGCCGTAGACCTCGGCCAGGCGGCGGGCCACGACCGTGGAGTTCGCCAGGTGGAGGTCGGCGCCGCGGGCGGCGGCCGCGTCCCACCGCCGCAGCGCCGGGCGCAGGAGCCGGGCGGCCCAGGCCCCCGGGGAGGATCGGCGCAGGTAGGCCGGTCCGTACAGCCAGCGGGCGGGGGCGTGCCAGAACACGACCTTGGCCCCGGTGGTGCGGGCACCGTGCGCCCAGCCGGCGCTCGAGCAGAGCGTCACGTCGGCACGGACCCGGCGGGCCGCCACCGCCGGGGCCATCAGCGGGAAGGCGAGGCGGTGGTGGCGGCGCAGCCCGCCGATCGCGTTCAACGGCCCGGGCCGGAGGTCCAGCTCGGCGAGTTCGGGATAGGTCGCCCCCGGTGCGTAGAGCGCGGTGTGCACCGGGGCGCCCGGGAAGGCGCGGGCGAGTTCGAGCACCACCCGCTCCGCGCCGCCGAGCTGCACGAGGTGGTCGTGGACGATCGCCACCGGCGGGGTCGGGCCCGACCCCGCCGGCTCAGTCCTGCGCCTGCCGGTGCCGGCCACCTGCACCCACCGGGGAACGGTACCCTCGCCGCGGCGACGGGAGGGCCGCCGTGCGGGTGCTGATGGTTTCCAGCCTGTGGCCCCCCCACCTGCTCGGGGGCGCCGAACGCTACGCCGCGGCGCTCGCCGCGCACCTCCGGGAGGGCGGTCACGAGGTCGCGGCGCTCACGCTCGGGGTGGAGGGCCCGGACGTGGCCGCCTCCGTGCGGGCGGTGCCGTACCGACTCGACGAGTTCGCCGGTCAGCCCCGCCGCCGGCGACTCGTGTTCCACGCGCTCGACTGCTGGCGTCCCGACGCCGGGTGGGTGCTGCGCCGGGCCGCCGCCGCCTTCCGGCCCGACGTGGTGCACAGCCACTCCGTGCAGGGCCTCTCGGCGGCCGTCCTCGCCGGCCCGGCCCGGCGGCGGCTCCCCCACGTGCACACGCTGCACGACTACTGGTTGCTGTGCCAGCGGGCGTCCCTGATGCGGGCCGACGGTCGCCGGTGCGACCGGCGCTGCCCGTCGTGCGCCCTCATCGGGGCCTGGCGGGCGGTGCAACTGCGGGACCGGCACCCCGACCTCGTGCTGTCGCCCTCACGGGCCTTGGCCGACCGTCACGCCGGCGTGGGATGGATGCGGGACCGGGTCCGGGTGCTCCACCACCCCCTGCCGCCGCCCCCGTCCGTGCCCCGGACCGCCCCACCCGGTGCGGGCCCTTCGTTGTGCTTCGCCTACCTGGGCCGACTCGAGGCCCACAAAGGGGTGACGGTGCTGCTCGAGGCGTTCCGGCGGGCGCGGATCCCCGGGGCGACGCTGCGGGTCGCCGGTGAGGGGTCGCTCGCCCGTGACGTCGCCGCCGCCGGTGGTGGCGTCGAGGCCGTCGGACTGCTCGACGACGCCGGTCGCGAGGCGCTCCTCGCCCGGGCCGACGCGCTCGTCGTGCCGTCGTGCTGGGAGGACCCGGCGCCGCTGGTCGTCAACGAGGCTCGCGCCGCCGGGGTGCCGGACATCGGCAGCCGCGCCGGGGGGATCCCCGAGCTCGTCCCGCCGGCCCAGCAGCCGCTGCTGGTGCCGCCGGGCGACCCGGAGGCACTCGCGGGGGCGCTCCGACGGTTCGCAGCCGACCCGGGCCGGTATCGCCGGGATCCTGAGGGAGGGCCGGGCTGGACCGAACACGCCGAGCGGGTGGTCGACGCGTATCGAGACGCGGCGCGCGGGGCGGCGTCCCGGCGCCGGCCCGACGAACCCAGGGTGACCACCCAGGGTGAGTAGCCCGCTGCGCCGGGTCGTAGACTTGGGGCGATGACGACGGCGCCTCCCCCCGCCGTCGCCGGTTCTCGGGCCCGGTCGAGGTGGCGGCGGGGGGCCCGGCGCCCGCAGCGGTCATGGTGGTCGCGACCCGAGCCGACGCTCGTGCTGGCGGCCGCAGCCGGGATCGTGGCCGTCGGCGTGGCGTTCCGCTTCTACACCCGGGCCGACCTGTGGTCCGACGAGGTGCTGGCGGTGCACATCGCCCGCCTGCCGGTCGGGGAGCTCCCCGACGCGCTGCGGCGCGACGGTGCCCCGCCCCTCTACTACCTGCTCCTCGGGTGGTGGATCCGCTGGTTCGGCGAGGGGCCGGTGGCGGTGCGGTCCCTGTCGGGCGTGATCGGCGTCGCCGGACTCGTCCCCCTCTGGTACGCGGCCCGCCGGCTCGACCTCCGCCGCGCCGCGGGGGGCCTGCAGGCACCGGAGGACCGTACCGTCGCGCTCGCCGCGCTGGTGCTCGGCGCCTCCTCCCCGTTCGCGATCCGCTACGCGACCGAGGCGCGCATGTACGCGCTCGTGATCCTGCTCGCCACGGCGGGGTACCTGGCCGTGCTCCGGGCCTGGGAGCGCCCCGACCCGGGCCGGCTGGGCGTCGTGGTCCTGCTGGTCGCAGCGCTGAGCTACACGCACTACTGGACGTTCGCGCTGGTGGCGGTGGTCGGCGTGCTGCTCGGCGTCCTGGCCGTGCGGGGACGCGGCGACGAGCGGCGGCGGGCCGGGCGGGTGCTCGGCGCTCTGGCCGTCGGGGTGGCGTGCTTCGGGCCGTGGCTGCCGATCCTGTGGGACCAGCTCCGGCGGACCGGGACGCCCTGGGCCGACCCCCCCGGACCGCTCGCCGGGCTCGGCGAGGCGTTCAAGTCGTTCGGCGGGAACGTGAGTGTGGTCGGCTGGGCGGTGCTGCTCATGGTGCTGCTGGCCGTGTTCGCCCGGGCGGTCGACGAGCGCCATCTCGAGGTCGATCTGTGGACGCGCCCCGGCGTGCGGCTGGAGGCCGGGGTGGCACTGGCCACCCTGATCACCGGGTTCGCCCTCGCGCACCTGAGCGGGACCACCTTCGAGGGCCGCTACGCGTCGGTGGTGTTCCCGCTGTGGCTGCTGGCCGCCGCGTTCGCCGCCACGGTGTTCGCGGCGCGCCCGGTCCGCTACGGCGTCCTCGCCCTGCTGGTGCTGGGCGGGTTCTGGGGCGGCACCTCGAACGCGTTGCGGAACCGGACGCAGGCGTTCGAGGTCGTGAACGCGATCGTCGCCGACGGACGGACCGGCGACGTGGTCGTGTACTGCCCCGACGCGATCGGGGTGGACGTGAGCGCCCAGCTCGCAGGGCGGTTCGGGGGCCGGCTCCGGGAGGTGGGGCTCCCGGGGGGTGGCCGTCCGGTGCGCATCGACTGGCGTGACTACGAGGACCGGCTCGCTCGCCTCAACCCGGCGGCCGTCGCCGCGCGCCTCGACCGGCTCGCGGGTGACGCTCGGGTGTGGTTCGTGTGGGCCCCGGGCCCGGCCCGGATCACCGGGCCGTGCGACCGGGTGATGGACGCGCTCGGCGCCCGTCGGCCGTTCCCGCAGCGGCCGGTGGAACCGGACCCGTACTTCTTCGAGCACCACGGGCTCCTGCGGTTCGCGCCGCGTCCCTGAGCGTCGCGCACCCCTCAGCGGGAGGAGGAGGAGGAGCGCAGGAGCGCGTCCAGCGCGGCGACGGTCCGTGCTGCGGCGTCACCGCTGCCGTACGGCGTGGGCGAGGCGACGCCTCGAGGGCGGCGGTCGGGATCGGCGGCCCAGGCCCGGGCCAGCCGGTCGAGGACCGGGCCGGGTGGGGCCAGCTCCGCCCAGCGACCCATGACCTCGGGTCGTTCGGTGGAGCGGCGGGCCACCAGCACCGGGACCCCGAGGATGCTCGCCTCCTCCTGCACGCCGCCGGAGTCGGAGATGCAGAACGCGGCCGCCGCCTCGAGTGCGAGGAAGCGCCGGAACGGTTGCGGATCGAGGAGGCGCAGCGCCTCGAGGCGTGGGTGGTCGATCTCCCGCAGGCGGGCCGCGGTGCGGGGGTGCGCGGGCAGGACCACCGGCAAGGGCAGGGACCCCAGCGTCGAGACGAGCGTGCGGAGCCGGTCGGGGTCGTCGGTGTTCTCGGGGCGATGGAACGTGGCGAGCACGTACCGTCCCGCCTGCAGGTCGAGCTCGGCGAGCGTGCGGGCGACGAACGGCGGGTCGGGGCGGTGGGCGAGGACCGCGTCGACGATGGTGTTCCCGGTCACCGCGATGCGGCTCGGGGGGATCCCCTCGGCGACGAGGTTCGCCCGGGCGGTCTCGGTCGGCGCGCAGCAGCAGTCGGCGAGGTGGTCGGTGAGCACCCGGTTGTGCTCCTCGGGCATGCCCCGGTCGAAGCTGCGCAGCCCGGCCTCCACGTGGAGGAGCGGCGTCCCGGTCGCGTTGGCGGCGAGGGCACCCCCGAGCGTGCTGTTGGTGTCGCCCTGGACCACCACGGCTGCGGTGGGTCGGGCGGCCACGGCGTCGGCCACGGCCCGGGTCACGGTGGCGAGCTGACCCGCCCGGTCGGCACCGCCGGCCGCCAACGGCGTCGGCCGGCACGCCACCCCCAGCTCGGCGAGCAGGTCCCGGCTCAAGGCCGCGTCGTAGTGCTGGCCGGTGTGCACGACTCGAGCCGCCGCGCCGAGCGCCTCGACGACGGGGGCCAGTTTGACGACCTCGGGTCGGGTCCCCACCACGACGAGGATCGAGCCGGGTCCGCAGGCAAACGTGGGCGGGACGGTCAAGGCGTCGAGTCGGCGTGCCGATGAGTGCGCCGGTGAGCCACACCCTAGCCCGGCGGCCGCCGGACCGTGTCCGAGCGGCTCGTACACTGCCCGTGGTCGAGACCGAAGCGCCCGGGCGAGCCGGGCCGGTTGCGATCGGAGTCGAGGACGTGGGGCGGGGCGACTTGGACACCGGGGAGAAGGGGGCCACGCTCGTGGACGCCGTTGGGCCCGACGTCTCCCTGCCGTCCGATCAGGACGCCACGGGCCGCAGCTTCGGGGCCGACGAGCTCGACGCGCTGGCGGAGGTGTTGCGCTCGGGCGTGCTCACCACCACCCGGGGGACCCAGGCCCGACGGCTCGAGCGGACCGTGGCGTCGATGTGCAACCGGGAGCACGCCGTGGCCTGTGCCTCCGGGACGGCCGCCGTCGCCGCCGCGCTCGCCGCGTTGGACCTCGAGCCGGGCGACGAGGTGGTGACCGGACCGATCACCGACATGGGGGCCGTCGCGCCGATCCTCGCGCACGGGCTGATCCCGGTGTTCGCCGACACCGACCCCGGAACCGGGATGGTGACGCCGGAGACCGTCGCGGCCGTGCTCGGCGAACGGACCCGGGCGCTCATCGTCACCCACCTGTTCGGGAACCCGGCTCCGGTGGCGGACCTCCGCGCCCTGGCCGACCGGCACCGGTTGGACCTGGTGGAGGACTGTGCCCAGGCGTGGGGAGCGCGGAGGGGCGGGGTGCCCGTCGGTGGCACCGGCGACCTGGCCTGCTTCAGCCTCCAGCAGGGCAAGCACGTGACCTGCGGCGAAGGGGGCGTGGTGGTGGTCGCCGACCCCGGACGGGCCCGCCGGGTCCGGGTCTGGGTGGACAAGGGTTGGCCCTACGGGGAGCCCGATCCCGACCACGAGTTCCTGGCCCCCAACGCCCGCATGAGCGAGCTGCAAGCAGCGGTGGCGAACGCGCAGCTCGGGCGTCTCGACACGATCGTCGCCGCCCGCCGGGCGACCGTGGCCGCGTTGTTCGAAGCCCTGGCCGACGTGGCCGGGCTCCGGCCGGTCGTGGTGGCGCCCGGCGCCGAGCCGAGCTGGTGGCGGGTGCCGCTGCTCGTCGACCGTCGGGTCGTTCCCGGTGGTCCCGACGCCCTGGCGGCCGCCCTGGCCCCGTTGGGGATCCCGGCCGCCCCTCGCTACATCCGCCGGCCCGCGTTCGCCTGCCGGCTGTTCACCGAGCGCCGCACCTTCGGACGCAGCGCGTGGCCGTTCACGCTCGCCCGGCCGGAGGCGCTCGACCACGATCCCGCCCGCTTCCAGGGGACCTACGCCTTCCTCGAGCGCGTGCTCGTGCTCCCCTGGAACGAGCGCTACGAGCCCCGGCACGTCGAGGTGGTCGCGGCCGCCCTGGCCCGCGCCGTGGCGGAGGCGGCCCGATGAGCCGTCCTGCGCCGCTCCGCTTCGGGCTCGTGGGCGCCGGTCGGATCGGCGAGACGTACGCCGCCGCGCTCGCCGGACTGCCCACCGCCCGTCTCGTCGCCGTCGCCGATCGGGACCCCGAGCGCGCTGCGATCGTCGCCGGCCCTGCCCGTGCCACCACCCATCCCTCGGGGGAGTCGATGCTGGCCGCCGGGGGGCTCGACGCCGTGATCGTGTGCACACCGCCGGACTCCCACGCCCGGTTCAGCATCGCCGCCGCCGAGGCCGGATACCACGTCCTGTGCGAGAAGCCCGTGGCCCGCGGCGTCCCCGAGGCCCGGGCGGTGATCGACGCCGCGGCGCGGGCGGGCGTCCGGTTCACGATGGGCGCGAAGTACCGGTTCGTCCCCGAGGTCTCCGAGGCCGCCCGCATCCTGGCCTCCGGGCACCTCGGGCGGCTCGTGATGGTGGAGAACACCTTCGCCGCCCCCACCGACATGCGGGGACGCTGGAACGCCGACCCCGGCGTGAGCGGCGGCGGCGTCCTCATCGACAACGGCACCCACTCGGTCGACCTCCTGCGCGCCCTGGCCGGCGACGTCACCGAGGTGCTGGCCGTCCCGGCGCCCCGGGTGCAGGACCTGCCGGTCGAGGACACGGTGCGGGTGCTCGCCCGTTGTGCCGACGGTGCCCTCGGCGTGCTGTTCCTCTCGTGGAGCCTGGACGCCCGGGACCGTGCGTACCTCGTGCTGCACGCCGAGGCGGGCCAGGTGCAGGTCGGGTGGCGAGGCGGCCGGTACCGGTGCGGTGCGAACGGCGACTGGGTGCACTTCGGGGGCGGCTACGACAAGGTCGCCGCGATCCGGGCCCAGGTCGCCAACCTCGTCGACGCGGTCCGCGACCCGAACCGCTTGCTGGTGGGACCCGAGGATGCGCTGGCGTCCGTCGCGGTGATCGAGGCGGCGTACCGGGCGATGCGCACCGACGCCTGGACGCCCGTGACCATGGAGCAGGCCGACGTGAGGATCCCGCCGGTGCGGGCGGTGGGATGACCGCCGCCGAGGCCCGGGTGCACCCCGGGGCCGACGTCGAACCGGGTGTGGAGCTCGGGGCCGGCACCACGATCTGGTCGGGCGTCCACGTGCGGGGTCCCGGGACGGTGATCGGCGACGAGTGCATCGTGGGGGAGAAGACCTACATCGCCTACGGCGTGCGGATCGGTCACCGGGTGAAGCTCAACGCGTTCGTGTACGTGTGCACCGCGGTGACGATCGAGGACGGCGTGCTCGTAGGGGCCGGGGTCCGCTTCACCAACGACCGGTACCCCCGGGCCACGACCCCCGACCTGGCCCGCCTCCGGCCCTCCGGGCCCGACGAGCGCACCAAACCCACCCGGGTCGGTGCGGGCGCGACCTTGGGGGCGGGCAGCGTGATCGGTTGCGACCTCGAGATCGGCCGCTTCGCCATGGTGGGCATGGGATCGGTGGTCACCCGCAACGTGGCCCCGTTCCACCTGATGGTCGGACAGCCGGCCCGTGCCGTCGGGATCGTGTGCCGCTGCGGGGAGCCGCTCCTGCGCTTCTCCGGTGCGGTCCCGCCGGACCGGGCCGGGCTGGCGTGCCGGTGCGGGCTGCGGTACGCCACGGAGGCGGGCCGCGTCCATGAGCTCGACCCGCCGGCCTGAACCCGATCCCGCCGCCGGTGTGGCGGTGGTCGGCGGGGGGATGCTCGGCCTGGTGGTCGCCCTCCGCCTGGCGCAGGCCGGGCGGGCGGTCACGGTGCTGGAGGCGGGCAGCAGGATCGGGGGACTGGCGGCGCCCTGGGAGCTCGACGGTGCGCACGGTCCGGTGACCTGGGACCGCTTCTACCACGTCACCCTGGCCTCCGACGGCGAGCTGCGGGCCCTGCTCGCCGAGGTGGGGCTGGAGGGGCTGGTCCGCTGGCGCACCACCCGCACCGGCTACTGGGACGGTCACCGTCTCGTGTCCGCCTCCACCCCCGCCGAGCTGATGCGCCTTCCCGGCCTCTCGCCGTGGGCCCGGGCCCGGCTCGGGGCCACACTGCTCGCCGGGATGCGCATCCGGGACCCCGCCGCCTTGGAGCGCATCCCGGTCCGACGGTGGCTGGAGCGCTGGTCGGGACCGACGGCCTTCGCGCGCTTCTGGCGACCGCTGCTGGAAGCCAAACTCGGCAGCAGCTGGCCCGACGCCAACGCCGCGTTCATCTGGGCCACGATCCGGCGGCTCACGGCGGCGCGCCGCGCCGGCCTGCGCCGGGAGGAGCTCGGCTACGTGCCCGGCGGCTACGCCACGGTGCTCCGGGCGCTGGAAGACCGGCTGCGGCGGCTCGGCGTCGACGTCCGCACCGGCTCGGCGGTGACGCGGGTGGCGACGACCCCGGACGGCGTGCGGGTCCACCACGCGGCGGGCGCGCCGGTCGGCGCCGGCGCGGTGGTGGTCACCACCACCCCGGGACGGGCCGCGGCGCTCGTGGACGGGCTGAGCCCGGACGAGCGCCGGGCCTGGACCGCCATCCGGTACCAGGGGGTGGTCTGCGCATCGCTGCTGCTGCGCCGGCCGCTCAGCCCCTACTACCTCACCTACCTCGTGGGGGAGACCCCGGTCACCGCGGTGGTCGAGATGACGGCGCTGGTGGATCCCGCCGAGCTCGGCGGGTACCACCTCGTGTACCTGCCCCGCTACGCGTCGGCCGACGAGGAGGTGTTCACCGCCGGCGACGCCGAGCTCATCGACCGGTTCCTCGGCGGGCTCCGCCGCATCCACCCGGCGCTCACTCCCGCCGACGTGGTCACGGCGCGCATCGCCCGGGCCGCCGAGGTGTTCCCGATCCCGGTGCTCGGCGCGTCCGAGCGCATCCCTCCGGTGGTGACGTCGGTGCCCGGGGTCTACCTGGCCACTTCGGCGCAGATCCGCCACGGCACCCTCAACGTCAACGAGACCGTGATCGCCGCGCAGCGGGCGGCGGCCGAGATCCTTGCCGCCGAGCGCGACCCGGGCCGATCGGTCGCAGGGCTCGGTAGGCTCGGCTCCCGCCGATGACCGCCGCGTCGCCGACCGGGGTCCGCCGTCCCCTGGCCAGCCTCTCGATCGATCTCGACGACCTCTGGTCCTACGAGATGATCCACGGCGAGGCGACCTGGACGCACTACCGCAGCTACCTGGACCGGCTCGTTCCCCGCCTGCTCGAGCTGCTGGCGACGACCGGCGTTCGCCTCACCTGCTTCGTGGTCGGTCGCGACGCGGCGCGGCCCGAGCACCGCGACGTGCTCGGCGCGCTCGTGGAGGCCGGCTGCGAGCTGGGGAACCACTCCTACTCCCACCGTCCCTGGCTGCACCGCATGGGGCGGCAGGAGCTCGTCGACGAGGTGGCGGGTGCCGAAGAGGCGATCGGCGCCGCCACCGGGGTCCGCACCACCGGGTTCCGGGGCCCCGGCTACAGCGTGACCCCGATCGTGCTCGAGGTGCTGGCCGAGCGGGGGTACCGCTACGACGCCTCCACCCTGCCGACCGTGATCGGCCCGCTCACCCGGGCCTTCTACTTCCGGCGGGCGAACCTCGACGCGGCGCAGCGTGCCGAGCGGGAGGCCCTGTACGGACGGGTGCGGGACGGGTTGGCCCCGTTGCGGCCCTACCGGTGGGAGCTGGGCGGGGGGGACACGACCCTCATCGAGGTGCCGGTCACGACGTTCCCGGGCCTGCGCCTGCCGATCCACGTGAGCTACCAGCTGGCGTTGTCCGCCGCGGCGCCGGCCGCGGCACGCGCCTACCTCGGCGCCGCCCTCGCCGCCTGCCGGGCCCGGCGGGTCGAACCGTCGGTGCTGCTGCACCCGCTCGACCTGCTGGGCGGCGACGACCTCACCGAGGACGAACGCCGCCGCGTCGCCTTCTTCCCGGGTGCGCTCATGAGCGGGAGCCGGAAACGACGGCTGGTGACCGACGTCGTCCGGCGGTTGCAGGCTTCCTTCGAGGTGGTGCCGGTCGGCGAGCACGCCGCCGAGGCCGACCGGCGGCTGCTCCCCCGACGCCGGCCCGACCGGGTCCTCGCCGGTGCAGGAGGGGGACCGGCGTGACTCGGCCGTCGGTGAGCGTGATCGTCCCCGCCTACAACGAGGCCGACGTGGTCGTCGACAGCCTCACCCGGATCTGTGAGGAGATGCGCCGTCTCGAGGACCGCTTTCGCTGGGAGGTGATCCTCGTCGACGACGGCAGCACCGACGACACCGCGGCGCTCGCCGAAGGGTTCGCGGCCACCCACCCGCAGGTCCGGGTACTGCGCCATCGGGTGAACTTCCGGCTCGGCCAGGCCCTGCGTTACGCGTTCGGTGCCACCGATGCGGACTACCTCGTGGTCCTCGACTGCGACCTCTCCTACGACCCGGCCCACATCGGTCGAATGCTGGCGACGATGAGCGAGACCGGGGCCCGGATCGTCATCGCCTCGCCCTACCTCCCCGGCGGGCGCGTGACGAACGTTCCCTGGCCGCGCCGGGTGATGAGCCGGGTCGCCAACCGCCTCCTCGCGCTCAGCGCCGGCAGCGGGCTCACCACGTTCACCGGGATGGTGCGCGCCTACGACGGCCCGTTCCTTCGCTCGCTCGACCTGCGGTCGGTGGACGCCGAGATCAACACCGAGATCATCCACAAGGCCCAGGTCCTGCGGGCCCGGATCGTCGAGATCCCCGCGCACCTCGACTGGACCTTCGCCACCACGGGCGGGCGGCGCCGCCCGTCGCCGAATCTCCGGGTGACGCGCTCCACCTTCTCGGCCCTGCTCTCGTCGTACCTCTTCCGTCCCTTCGTGTTCTTCACCCTTCCGGGGCTGGTGATCCTTGCCCTCGCCGCGCTGGGCGTCGCGCTCTGCGCGTCGCACGTCGTCGAGGCCTGGGGTCTGCGGGGCGGCGGGGACCGGGTGGGGTTCGGCGCCGCGCTCGGCGCCGCCTACCGGGACGCTCCCCACACGTTCCTGCTCACCGGGGTGCTGTCGGTGCTCGGGGTGCAGCTGGTGGCCTTCGGGGTGCTGGCCGCCCAGCAGAAGCGCTACTTCGAGGACCTGTTCCACCTGGGGACGACGCTCCTGCGCCGCTCGCCGGCGCCGCCCCGGGTCGCCGGCCGTCCCGCCGAGCTTCCCGAGGAAGGGGAGGCGGGGCCGCCTCGGCGGTAGCATCCGGCCCTGTTGCGTTGGCGCGCCCGGTGGCGCGGTTCGAGGGAGATCCCGCCGTGCAGCTCGCGATCGGCTCCGACCACGCGGGCTACCGCCTCAAGGAGCACCTGAAGGCGGTGCTCGCCGGCGACGGGCACCGCCTCGTCGACATGGGCACGGACTCCGAGGCCCCGGTCGACTACCCGCCGTTCTGCGCTGCGGTGGCCCGGGCGGTGGCCGACGGTGAGGCCGAGCGGGGGATCGTCCTGGGCGGCAGCGGTCAGGGCGAGCAGATCGCCGCGAACAAGATCCGGGGCATCCGCGCCGCGCTCTGCAACGATCTGTACACGGCGCGCTACTCCCGCCTCCACAACGACGCCAACGTGCTCGCGCTCGGCGCCCGGGTGGTGGGGGAGGGCCTGGCCGAGGAGATCGTGCGCACGTGGCTCGCCACCGACTTCGAGGGCGGGCGCCACGTCCGCCGGCTCGCGCTCATCGCCGATCTCGAGGAGGCGTCGTGACGGACACCGACGTCATCGCCCGCAGCGACCCCGAGCTCGCCGACATCATCCGGCGGGAGGTCGAGCGCCAGAACACCACCCTCCAGCTCATCGCCTCCGAGAACTTCACCTCCCCGGCGGTGATGGCCGCGCAGGGCTCGGTGCTCACGAACAAGTACGCCGAGGGGTACCCGGGACGGCGCTACTACGGGGGCAACGCCGTGGTGGACGAGGCGGAGGAGCTGGCCCGGCGGAGGGCCTGTGCGCTCTTCGGTGCCGAGCACGCCAACGTGCAGCCCCACTCCGGCGCCAACGCGAACATGGCCGCGTACCTGGCGCTGCTGCAGCCGGGCGACACCGTGCTGGGGATGCGGCTCGACCAGGGCGGGCACCTCACCCACGGCTCGCCGGTGAACTTCTCGGGCCGGTGGTACCGCTTCGTGGCTTACGGGGTCCGGGCCGACACCGAGGTCCTCGACTACGACGAGATCGCCGACCTCGCCCGGCGGGAGCGACCGCGGGCGATCGTCGCCGGGGCGACGGCCTACCCCCGGCGGATCGACTTCGGCGCCTTCGGTGCCATCGCGCAGGAGGTCGGGGCCCTGCTGATCGCGGACGCCGCCCACATCGCCGGGCTCGTCGCCGGCGGGGCGCACCCCTCCCCGGTCCCGCACGCCGACGTGATGACCTTCACCACCCACAAGACGCTGCGGGGCCCCCGGGCGGGCGCCATCGTCTGCCGGGGCGAGCACGCCGGGGCGATCGACAAGGCCGTCTTCCCCGGCTTGCAGGGCGGCCCTCTCATGCACGTCGTGGCGGCGAAGGCGGTGGCCTTCGCCGAGGCGGCGCGACCGGAGTTCGCCGACTACGCGTCGCGGGTGGTGACCAACGCGGCCGCCTTGGCCGACGCCCTGGCCGCCGCCGGGTTCCGGATCGTCTCCGGGGGCACCGACAACCACCTCATCCTGGTGGACCTGCGCCCCTTCGGCGTGACCGGCAAGGTGGCCCAGGATGCCCTCGACTCCGCCGGGATCACCTGCAACAAGAACGCCATCCCCAACGACCCCGAGAAGCCGTTCGTCACCAGCGGGCTCCGTCTCGGGACCGCCGCGGTCACCACCGCGGGGATGGGCCCCGAGGAGATGGCCGAGATCGCGCGCCTCATCGCCGGTGTGCTCAAGGCTCCCGGCGACGGGGCCGTCGCCGCCGACACCCGTGCGGTGGTGCGGGAGCTGTGCGCCCGCTTCACCCCCTACCCCGGGTGACGGGCTTGGGGGCGTACATGCTCATCGGTGCGGTCGCCGGGGGGGTCACCGCGACGGTCACCCCGCTGGTCCGGCGCCTGGCGGAGCGGATCGGGGCCGTGGTCCCGCCGAACCCGCGGGGGGTGCACACCCGGCCCATGCCCACGCTGGGCGGGGCGGCGATGTTCCTGGGGTTCTGCGTGGCGATGCTGGTGGCCTCGCAGGTCCCGCGCTTCGCACCGATGTTCGACGGGTCGTCGGAGCCTGCGGGGATCATGCTCGCCGCCGGGCTCATGTTCGCGGTGGGCGCCCTCGACGACCTGCGGGAGTGGTCGCCCCCGGCGAAGATCGCCGGCATGGTGGTGGCCGGGGGGATCCTGTCCCTGTTCGGGGTGCAGATGCTGTTCTTCCGGGTGCCGTTCGCCGGCAACGACACCATCGTCCTCTCCGCCGACCTCGCGCCGCTGGTGACCGTGGTGATGGTGGTGCTGTTCGCGAACGCGGTCAACCTCGTCGACGGGCTCGACGGCCTGGCGGCCGGCATCGTGGCCATCGCCGGCAGCGCCCTGTTCCTGTACGCCGACCGGCTCGCCGCGGCCGGGTTCCTCGAGATCTCGAACGTCGCGCCGCTGGTGGCAGTGATCGCGGTGGGGATCTCCCTGGGGTTCCTGCCCCACAACTTCAGCCCGGCCCGGATCATCATGGGCGACGCCGGGGCGCTCATGCTGGGACTCCTCATGGCGACGACCACGATCACCATCGGCGGGCGCGCCGACTACCAGTACACCGGAACCACCTACTTCTTCTTCGCGCCGCTGGTGATCCCGCTCGTGGTGCTCGGCGTGCCGCTGCTCGACACCGTCTTCTCGTTCGTGCGCCGGGTGGCCCGCCGCCGCTCCTTCGCGATGGCCGACAAAGATCACCTCCACCACCGGCTCATGCGCCTCGGGCACGGTCCCCGCCGCACCGTGGTGATCCTGTGGCTGTGGACCGCCCTGCTCTCCGGGGTCGCCCTGGCCCCCGCGTACACCAACGAGGGCAACGCACTGGTGCCCTTCGCGCTCGGGGGGCTCGCCCTCGCCCTCTACGCCCTCTTCGCGCCCGGACGACGCGGTGCCGACGACGGGTCGGACGCGGTGGACGGAATCGACGTCGCCGGCCCGGTGGGCACCGCGGCCGGCGGGCCGGGGGCGGGGGTGGTGGATCTCCGGGCACGCCGAGGAGGCGACGAGGCCTCCGGTTTGCCCGCCCGCAGCCGCCACCGCTAGTTTGCGCCCGCCTTCACAAGCCTGAGCACGGCGCGCCGCGCGCGCCGAGACCGGGGGAGGACGTGCAGCACGCCGACGGCCTGAGCCATGCCCTCGAATTCGCCGCCACGCCGGTTCTCTTCGGCGCGCTCGGGTGGTGGCTCGACCGGACGCTCGGGCTCGCCCCCGTCCTCACGATCGCCCTCGGTGCGTTCGCGCTCGTCGCCACGTCCGTGGCCTTCCTGGCCCGCTACCAGGCGGCGATGGTCCGGGAGGAGCAGGGCAAGCCGTGGACTCGCCGCCGGACGTGAGCGCACCCGAGGTCCGGGTCGCCGCGCACCTCGTGCGCCGGGCCGCGCTCCTCGCTCCCGTCGCGGTCGGCGCGGCCGGTGCCGTGCGGGGCTGGGCGGGAGCGGCCGGTGCCCTCGTCGGCCTTGCGCTCGCCGCCGCCAACTTCGCCGCCTCGGCCCGGCTCATCGCCTGGGCGGCGCCACGCTCGCCGGCGCTGCTGCAGATGGTGGTGCTCGGCGGCTTCGTGGCCCGGCTCGGCCTCCTCACCGCGGCGGTGCTGGTGCTGGCCGCCACCACGGCGATCGACGTCCCGGTCCTGGTCTGCACGCTGGCCGGTGCCCACCTGGTCCTGCTGGCCTGGGAGACCAGGGCGGTCGGCCTCAGCCTCGGGGCGCCGGGGCTGCGGCCCCGCCCGGTCACCCCCTCGGAAGGAGCGCAGCTGTGATCCTCGGCGCGTTCGAGTTCCCGCCGATCGACGAGCTGTTCCGCTGGAAGGACGTCCTCCTGGACGACACCCCGGTCGCGATCAACAAGACGGCCATCCTCATGCTCGTCTCCGCGACCATCGTCGTCGTCCTGTTCGTCGGGGGGTCTCGCCGCCGGCGGCTGATCCCCGGCCGGCTGCAGAACCTGCTCGAGGTCACCTACGAGTTCATCGACCGGGGGATCGCCCGGGACGTGATCGGCCCCGAGGGAGCCCGCTACACCCCGTTCCTGGGCAGCCTGTTCCTCTTCATCCTGTTCACGAACTGGTGGTCGGTGATGCCGTTCATCCAGTTCCCCCCCACCTCCCGCTTCGGCGTGCCGCTGTACCTCGCCCTGCAGACCTGGGTGATCTACTGGTTCGTGGGGTTCCGCCACCACGGGATCCGCTACCTCACCGGCCACATCTTCCCGGCCGGGGTCCCCAAACCGCTGTACCTCCTGGTGACCCCGATCGAGCTGGTGCAGCTCCTCATCGTCCGGCCGTTCTCGCTGGCCGTCCGTCTCCTCGCCAACATGATGGCCGGCCACATCCTCCTGGCGGCCCTGGCCCTCCTCACCGCCTACGCCCTCCAGAACGCCCCGGTGATCGCTCTGGGGCCGTTCCTGCTGAACATCGGCGTGATGGCCTTCGAGATCCTCGTCGGGTTCCTCCAGGCCTACATCTTCACGCTGCTCACCGCCGTCTACATCGGCGATTCCCTGCACCCTGCCCACTAGGAGAAGCACCGTCCATGCATGCACTCGTCCTTGCGGCCACCGAGGCCGGTGAGCTCCGGGACGGCCTCGCCGCCATCGGGGCCGGGCTCGTGTACGGCCTCGCCGCCATCGGCCCCGGCATCGGGATCGGGATGGTGGTGAGCAACGCCATCCAGGCCATGGCGCGTCAGCCCGAGATGGCCGGCCCGGTCCGGGTGACGATGTTCCTCGGCATCGCGTTCACCGAGGCGCTCGCCCTGTTCGGTTTCGTGCTGTTCTTCCTCGCCCAGGGCTGACCGGCGATGACGTTGGCCGTCCTGTTCGCCGAGGCGCACGGCGACGTGCAGGCGAAGAACCCGATCCTGCCCGAGACCAAGGAGCTCATCTGGGGCGGGATCGCCTTCCTCATCGTGTTCAGCCTCCTGGCCTGGAAGGCGTGGCCGGCGATCCGGCAGGCCCTCGCCGACCGGGAGGCCCGCATCCGGGCCGACCTGGAGCGCGCCGAGCAGGCCAAGGCGGAGGCGGAGGGCGTGCTCGCCGACTACCAGCGTCAGTTGGCCGAGGCCCGCAACGAGGCCGGGCGCATCATCGAAGAGGCCCGGCAGGCCGCCGACCAGGTCCGCCGCGACCTGATCGCCCGCGCCGAGGCCGAGGCGGCCGAGATGCGCCGACGGGCCGCCGAGGACATCCGGCTCGCCTCCGAGCGGGCCATGGCCGACCTGCAGTCACGGGTGGCCGAGCTCTCGATCGAGCTCGCCGAGAAGATCGTCGAGCGCAGCCTCGACCGGGAGACGCAGATGGCGCTCATCGAGAACTACATCAACCAGGTGGGGAGCGCCTCGTCGTGACCGCTGAACGCGCCGCCGGCTGGGCCGAGGCGATCCTGCGCATCGCCGAGGCCGAGGGCCACCTCGAGGGCGTGGAGGACGACCTCTTCCGGTTCGCCCGCACCTTCGAGGCCTCCGACGACCTCCGCCTCGCCCTCACCGACCCGGTGCTGCCGGTCGAACGGCGGGTCGCCGTCATCGAGGACCTCATGGGGGGCAAGGCGCTGGCCGTCTCGGTGGCGTTGGTGTCGGCGGTGGTGGCGGCGGGACGGGCCGCCGAGCTCCCCGGAATCGTCGACGCGTTCGTGGGCATGGCCGCGGCCCGGCGGGCCCACGCCGTGGCCGAGGTGCGCAGCGCCGTGCCGCTCAGCGCCGAGCAGCAGCAGCGGCTCGCCGAGGCGCTCGGCCGGGCGACCGGCAAGCAGGTCGAGGTGAAGGTCGTCGTCGACCCCCGCGTCCTCGGTGGGCTCGTCGCCACCGTGGGCGACACCGTCATCGACGGCACCGTCCGTCACCGACTCGAACAGCTCAGGGAGCAGCTCTGATGACCGAGCTCACCATCAACGCCGACGAGATCGCCGCCGCGCTCCGCCGCCACGTCGCCACGTTCACCCCGGACCTGGCGCCGCGGCAGGTGGGGCGGGTCCTCGAGGTGGGTGACGGGGTGGCCCGGATCGCCGGCCTGCCCGACTGTGCCGTGAACGAGCTGCTCGAGTTCGAGGGCGGACTCCTGGGGCTCGCCCTCAACCTCGACGAGGACTCGATCGGGTGCGTCGTGCTCGGCAAGGCCGAGCAGGTCGAGGAGGGCCAGACCGTCCGGGCGACCGGGCGGATCCTCTCGGTGCCGGTCGGCGACGGGCTCATCGGGCGGGTCGTGAACCCGCTGGGGCAGTCCATCGACGGCAAAGGCCCGATCGCGGCCGAGACGTACCGGCGCCTCGAGGTGCAGGCCCCCGGGATCGTCGCCCGCCGTCCCGTGCACGAGCCGCTGCAGACCGGGATCAAGGCCATCGACGCCATGACCCCGAT
>CALEDW010000031.1 GCA_937949585.1 uncultured Acidimicrobiia bacterium | reverse complement strand
CCGGCCGCGTCCTTGAGCCGGACCGTCGGGTCGTGCAGCAGCTTGGCCACCAACGCCCGGGTGAGCGACTCGACCACGTCGCGCTGGGTGTCGTCGAGGCCGGCGAGCCGGGTGGCGAAGCGCTCGAGCTCGGCAACCCGCACCGCCTCGGCCCGGTCGCGCAGCGACGTGATCACCGGGGCGACCTCACGCGCGTTGGCCACGGCCTCGAACCGGCGCAGCTCGTCCTCGACGATCCGGCGCACGGCGCCGATCTCGCGGCGGCGTTCACCGAGGCCGGCGTCGGTCAGCGCCGCCACCGCGCCCATGTCCAGCAGTTCCACACCGTCGAGCCCGGCGACCGAGGCCTCGACGTCGCGGGGCACGGCGATGTCGACCACCAGCAGCGGGCCCTGGCGCCGCGCTGCGGCGGCGGCAATGACCCGGTGGGACACGACCGTGCCCGGCGCGCCGGTGGCGGCGAAGAGCACGTCGACGACGGCCAGCTCCTCGGCCAGGTCGTCGAACGACGCCACCCTGACCCGGGTGTCACCGCGGCCGGCGACCAGGTCGGCGACCTTGCGGGCCGGTTCGTCGGAGCGGTTGAGCACCACCAGCTCGGCCACGCCGGCGTCGGCCAGGAACGACGCGATCCCCCGGCCCATCGCCCCGGCCCCGGCCAGTGCCACCCGCCGACCGCCCAGCCCGCCGAGGCGGCGGGCGGCCAGGACCACCGCAGCCTGTGACACCGAGGTGAGGTGCCGGGCGATCGAGGTCTCGCTCCGGGCCCGCTTGCCGACCTCCAGCGCGTGGCGGAACAACAGGTTGAGCGTCCGCCGGGAGGTGCCCTCGGCCCGGGCCGCCTCCCAGGCGTCGCGCACCTGGCCGAGGATCTCGTGCTCGCCCGGCACCGCCGAGTCCAGCCCGGCGCTCACCTCGAACAGGTGGCGCACCGCCTGGTCGTCGTAGTGGACGTACAGGCTCTCGGCGAACCGTTCAGGTGGCAGGTGGGTCAGGTCGGCGAAGAAGTCCCGCACCTCCCGGTAGGCGCCGTGGAACCGCTCGGCCAGCAGGTAGACCTCGGTGCGGTTGCATGTGGCCAGCACCACGACCTCGGAGATGTGCTCACCGGCGTCGAGCGCGTGCAGCAGCTTGGGCAGCTGCTCGGCGCTGACGGCCATGCGTTCCAGCAGTTCGAGCGGCGCTGTGCGGTGGTTGGCCCCTACGACGACGACAGACACGTCCGCAGACGCTCCTTCGCCTCGTCCCGGCGCCCGGCCCGGAGCAGGTCCATCAGCACGCCATCCAGCATGGTGCGCGCCAGCGGGGACCGCCAGTCTCGCGGCCCTGCCGTGACACCCGTCCCCGCCGATGCACCGGCCCGCCACTCGTCGCGCAGCTCGGCGACGAGCTCGACGAGCAGCGTCAGGCCGGCGGCGTCCAGCCCGGTGACGTCGTCGAGACGGTCCTCGAGACGGGCGGCCAGCCACGCCGCGACCGCCGGGGCCCGGCCGCCGGTGCCGACCGCCACCCGCACCGGACCGCGCCGCAATGTGGGTGGGAACGTCACGTCGCCGGCGGGCGCGTCGTCGGCCCGGCCGAGCAGGCACCCCGCCGGCGCGGCCCGGGCGGCCAGGGCGTTGGCGTCGGGGTCACCGGCCGCGGTCACGACCAGCCGGGCGCCGTCGAGGTCCGAGGGCCGGACCGCCCGCGGCTCCCAGCGCAGCCGCCCGGCCGCGTGCAGGTCACGGACCTCGGCGGTGGCGTCGGGGGCGACGACGACCACGTCGGCCCCGGCCTCGACCAGCACCCGGGCCCGCCGGGCGCCGACCCGACCGGCCCCGACCACCACGCAGCGGCGGCCCCGCAGGTCCAGCGCGACCAACAGCGGCGCCGGCCCGGCCGGCTCAGCTGCGGACCCGCTCGACGACGCGGCGGTTGCGCCCATCGGGTCGCCGTTCCTCGTGGAAGGCCAGGATCTGCAGCTCGACCGCGAGGTCGACGTCGCGCACGTGGACCCCGGCCGGCACGTCGAGCACGGTCGGGGCGAAGTTCAGGATCGACGTGACCCCGGCGGCGACGAGCCGGTCGGCGGCCTCCTGGGCCGCGGCCGGTGGCACGGCGACGATCCCGATCGCCACGCCCTCGGCGGCCACCAGCTCATCGAGGTCGTCCTGGTGGCGGACCACCAGCCCGCCGATCCGGCGGCCGACCTTGGCGGGGTCGACGTCGAGGATCCCGACCACCGTGAAGCCCCGCTCCCGGAACCCGTTGAACGACGCCAGCGCCGAGCCCAGGTTGCCGGCCCCGACGATCACGCACGGCCAGTCGTGTTCGAGGCCGAGTTCCCGGCGCAGGTCGATGATGAGCTGGTCCACCTCGTAGCCCACGCCGCGGGTCCCGTAGGACCCGAAGTGCGACAGGTCCTTGCGGACCTTGGCGGCGTTGACCCCCGCCATCTCGGCCAGCTGCTCGGAGGACACCGTGGTGCGCCCCTCGGCCTGCAGGTCGAGCAGACACCGGTGGTAGACGGGCAGCCGGGCAACCGCGGCGTCGGGGATCGCTCGGCGTCGGGGTGCGGCGGCCACGTCGCTCGACGGTACCGGCCTCGTGCGGGCGTTCACAAAGTCTGCCATCGTGGTCGGCGTGACCTTCACGGCGGCCCTGGCGGCCACCGCCACGCTGGTGTCGGTGGCCTTCTGCCTGTCCACCCTGGAGCGGTGGCAGGCCCGGCGGCGGCCGCACGAGTGGGCCTGGACGGTGGCCATGGCCATGTTCGCGGTCGCGTCGCTGGCCTACTTCGTGGCCGCTGCGCTCGGCTGGGGCCCGTGGGACTTCAAGGTGTTCTACCTGTTCGGGGCCATCCTGAACGTGCCGTACCTGGCGCTCGGGACCGTCTACCTGTGGGGCGGCCCGGCGCTCGGGCACCGGGTCCGGTTCTGGCTCAACCTCGCCGCCGCCTTCTGCGCAGGGGTGGTACTCGCCGCGCCGGTCACCGACGGGCTCGAGGGGGCCGGCATCCCCTCGGGCCGCGAGGTGTTCGGGGTGGGGCCCCGGGTGATGGCGGCGATCGGCTCGGGGGTCGGCGCGCTGGTGCTGATCGGCGGGGCGTTGTGGTCGGCGGTGAGCCTGCTGCGCAGCCGGCGCCGCCCGGCCGGTGGGTCGGCCCCGGCCATCACCCCCGGCCGGCTGGCGCTCACCAACCTGTTGATCGCGACCGGCTCACTGGTCCTCGGCACCG
>CALEDW010000030.1 GCA_937949585.1 uncultured Acidimicrobiia bacterium | reverse complement strand
GCGACGATCGGGGCGAGGGTGCCGTCGTAGTCGGTGAGCACCGCGGCGTCGGGCGCGGCGGCCCGCACGGGGCCCAGCACCTCGATCAGAGGCCGAGGATCACCACGCAGTCGGCGCCCTCCGAGCCGGGCGGCGGGGTGTCCGGCATCGGCGCCACCTCGGGGTCGCCGCCCACCGCGGTGGCCAGCGCGGCGGCCTCCCGCTCGAAGCCGGGCCGGAAGTACACCACGGTGCCCTCCCGGCGGGGGGCGTCGGCGGGCGTGAGGGTCTGGTAGCCCTTCGCCTTGAGCGCGTTCGTCTGGGCGGATGCCGCTCCCGACCGCCCGGAGCCGTTGAGCACCAGCACCGTCACCTGCTGGGGCGGGCGGACCTCGCCGGCCGCTTTCGTGCTGGTGGTGGTGCCCGGCGCCGCCGTGGTGGTGGTCGTCGCCGGGGCGGTGCCGCCGCCGTCGCCGATCGGGCCGGTGGTGCCGTCGTCGACGACCTGCAGGAGCACGATCCCGATGAGCACCGCCAGGCCCACGAGCGCCGCGCCCCGGGCGGCAGAGGCCGCGCCCGACCGCCACAGCGCCGCCGGACGGGACCGGTCGCGCCGGCGGGGGGACAGGATCACGTCGGTCATCGGACCGTCCGACCCTACCGGGTGTCGGTGCCTGCGGGGGGGACCGCCCCGAGCCGGAGGACGGGATCGAACCGACGACCTGCCGCTTACAAGGCGGCTGCTCTGCCTGCTGAGCTACTCCGGCCTCCCCCGGAGGCTACCGGAGCCGGGATCCGGGCCGCCCACGCCGTCATCCTTTGCCGTCATCCTTTGACGTAGGACCGCTTCTCGGCGACCCGGCCGTCACGGACCGTGAACAGATCGACCCCGCGGACGTGCCCGTCACCCCAGGTGTAGCGCCAACGCTGCACCACCCGGTTGCCGGCGGCGAACGTCTCCTCCTCCTCGAAGCAAGACGCGGGGTCCGCCAGGATCGGCCGCCAGGCCCGGGCGACGGCGGCCCGTCCCACGTGCCGGGTCCCGTCGGGGGCCGGACCGGTGGCGTCGAAGACGACGTCGTCGGTGACCAGCGCCAGCACCCCGTCGAGGTCGTGCGCGGCCCAGGCCCGACCGAACGCCTGCACGACCTCCAGCGGGTCCATGATCAGTGCGTGGCGTAGGTACTGGCCCCGAACCAGTCCACGACCACGACCGGTTCGTCGCCCACCACCCAGGCGTCGTGACCACTGGGCAGCGAGGTGACGTCACCGGGACCGGCGACGAGCTCGGTACCGTCGTCCATCCGGACGGCGAGCCGACCGGCGACGTGGTACTGGAAGTGCGGCGCCGTGCAACTCGCCGTTCCGGCGATGGGCCGTACGTGCTCGGACCAGCGCCACCCCGGTTCGAACACGAGCCGTCCCACCTCGACCTCGCCGACCTTCAGGATCTCCGCGCGCCCGTACGGGAACTCCCGCACCTCGTCCGGTCGCTCGAAGCTGCGATGCTCGGTTGTTCGCACGGCACATCCCCCCTTCGGACCACGCCCACTCGCACCGGCCCTCGGCACCGGTCGGGCACCCGAAATACTAACTTACTAGAAGGTTAGTTGCAAGTGCCGAGGAGGTACGCCGGATGAGGAGCGCAGGGCGCCCGAGCAACAGGACGGGCACGGCAGACGAGATCCTCGACGTGGCCGAGCGTCTCGTGCAACACCGCGGCTTCAACGCGTTCTCCTACGCCGACGTGGCCGCCGAGCTCGGCGTCACCAAGCCGGCCCTGCACTACCACTTCCCCACAAAGGCCGCGCTCGCCGAGGCCCTCGTCGCCCGCTACACCGAGCGGTTCACCGAGGCGCGTGCACGGATCGACGAGCGGGGCGGTACCGGGCGGGCTCGCCTCGAGTCCTACATCGAGCTGTACGAACGGGTGGTCGCGGAGGATCGGATGTGCCTGTGCGGCATCCTCGCCGCCGAGCACCCGACCCTGCCCGAGCCGGTGCGGGAGCAGCTCAGAGCTTTCTTCGACGACAACGTCGCCTGGCTCGCCGGTGTGCTCGAGGCGGGGAGGCGTGACGGGTCGCTGTCGGGCGGGGGCTCGGCCCGGGAGGGCGCACAGATGATCCTGGCCACCCTCGAAGGCGCGATGCTCCTGGCCCGTCCGTACGGCGACGGGACGCGCTTTCGGATCGCGGCGAGCCGGATCCTCGACGACCTCGGGCCGGCACCGAAACACACCCGCGCCCTCCGCGCCTGAACGCCCGGGCCATCCCGTCGGCCGGCCTCGTGTCGGGCCGCGGCGTGGCTCCGCGCCCGTCGGCGTGACCCGGCGACCGGCGACCCGGACCACCTGCGACCCGGACCGCCACCGCCTCGGGGAACCCTCGGCGTGACACCACGCGTCGTCACCGACGCCTCCGGGCGGGCCGCCGGTGCTCGTCCCGACCGGAACGACGGGCGTCTGCCGAGTCGTGCCGCCGACGGCGGGCGACGGCGTGGGCCGCCACCGCGACGGCGGCCGCGACGTTGAGGCTGGGCAGCGGACCGGCGACCGGGATGCGGGCGAGGAGGTCGCAGCGCTGCCGGGTGAGTCGCCCGAGACCCCGACCCTCGGCGCCGGCCACCATGACGAGCCGGTCGTCGGCGCACACCAGGTCGAACACGTCGGTCGTGCCGTCCTCGTCCAGCCCGACCGTCCAGACCCCCCGCCGACGGGCCCGGTCCAGCGCCGCCGGGATCCCGCTCACCACCGCGACGGGCAGGTGCTCGACGGCACCGGCAGCGGCCTTGACGGCGGCCGGACCGAGACGTGCGCTGCGGGACCGGGCCAGCACGGCCCCGGTGGCCCCGGCGGTGCAGGCGGCCCGCAGCGCCGCACCGAGGTTCTGCGGATCGCACACCCCGTCGAAGGCCACGAGGAAGCACGCCGGGTCCTCGAGGAGCCGGTCGTACGGCACGGCCGGCAGCGGCTCGGCCCGGGCCAGCACCGCTTGCGGAGCGGCGGAGCCGGCGGCGCGGGCGAGGCGGGCCGGGGACACGCGCCGAACGGGCACGCCCGCCCGGGCCGCGAGCTCGGCCAGGTCGTCGAGGTCGTCGCGGGCCAGCCAGACCTCGTGCACCCGGCGGCGCCCGGCTCGCAGCAACTCCCGCACCGGCCGGATCCCCTCGACGGTCTCGGCGCCGAGGTCGCCGCCGGGACGCATCACCGCCGGTGCCAGACGGTCCCGGTCGGCGTGTCCTCCACCACCACCCCGCGGGCGGCGAGCTCGTCGCGGATACGGTCGGCGGCGGCGAAGTCCCGGGCGGCGCGCGCCGCGGCACGCCGGTCCACGAGGGCGGCGATCTCCTCCTCGTCGCCCCGCAGACCCTGACGGTCCACGGCACCGAGTCCGAGCACGTCGGCGAGCTCGGCGACCGTGGCACCCCACGCCGCCGCCTCGCCGGTACGCCCGGCGTCGAGCGAGGTGTTGGCGGCCCGCACCGCCTCGAAGAGCACGGCCAGCGCCGCCGGGGTGCCCAGATCGTCGGCCATCGCGGCGCGGAAGCGGGCCCGTGCCTCCGGCACCGGCGCCGAGGTCAGGGGATCCAACCCTGCGGCGCGCATGCGGCGACCCATCGCGTCGATCCCGTCGACCGCGGCGGCCGCGGCACCCAGCTCCCTGGGCCCGAGCTCCATCGGCGACCGGTAATGGCCCTGGAGCACGGCGAGCCTGAAGGCCCGTCCCCCGTGGGCGTCGACCGCCTCGGTGAGCGTCGTGAAGTTCCCGAGGCTCTTGGCCATCTTCTCCCCGCCGACCGTCACCATCCCCGAGTGCATCCAGTGGCGGGCGAACCGGTACCCGGCCGCCTCGGCCTCGGCGCGCTCGTTCTCATGGTGGGGGAACACGAGGTCGTTGCCGGCGCCGTGGAGATCGAAGCCCTCACCGAGGAGCTCCAGGGACATCGCCGCGCACTCGATGTGCCAGCCCGGCCGGCCTGCGCCCCACGGGGAGGGCCACGCCGGCTCCCCCGGCTTGGCCGCCTTCCAGAGCGCGAAGTCCAGCGGGGTGCGCTTGCGCTCCCCGACCGGCACCCGGGCACCGGCACCCTCCAGCAGTTCCTCCGGCCGGCGATGGACGAGGCGCCCGTAGTCGGGGTAGGTGTCCACCGCGAAGTAGACGCCGTCGCCCTCGATCACGTAGGCGTGCCCCCGCTCGAGGAGCCGGGCCACGAGCCGCTGCATGCCGTCGATGTGCTCGGTGGCGTGCGGCACCAGGTCGGGGCGGAGCACGCCGATGCGGTCGAGCGCCTCCCAGTAGGCCCGTTCGTAGCGGGCCGCGACCTCCGGCTCGCTCGTGCCCTCGGCGGAGGCCCGGGCGATGATCTTGTCGTCGACGTCGGTGACGTTCATCACGTGCGTCACCCGCAGGCCCAGCCAGCGCAGGTACCGGCAGAGCACGTCGAAGACGACCGCGGTGCGACCGTGACCGAGGTGGGGTACGTCGTACACCGTCGGCCCGCACACGTAGAGGCCGACCTCACCCGGCCGGGCCGGTTCGAACACGACCTCGGTGCCGGCGAGGGTGTCGTGGATGCGCAGACCGGGCACCGGCGCAGGCATGGCGGCGAGGCTACCGACCCGGTGCCCCTCCGGCGGCCGGACCCGGCCCGACGATGCCGGACCCGGCCGGGGCCGGCCGGGTCCGCACGCTCACCCGGATTCGAGGAGCACCACCGCCCACACGGCGATCCCCTCGGCCCGGCCCACGAAGCCGAGGCCCTCCGTCCGCTTCGGGCTCACGCGCACCGACACCGCGGCGTCACCGCCCGCCGCCGGGGCGAGGGCCTCGGCCAGCCGGGCCTGCATGGCCGGGACGTGCGGGCCGAGGCGGGGCCGCTCGGCGGCGACGACCACGTCGACGTTCCCCACCCGCCAACCGGCGGCGGCCACCGCCCCGGCGACCTCCTCGAGCAGGCGCAGCGAGGAGGCCCCGGCCAGCGCCGGATCGTCGGATGGAAAGCGCGACC
>CALEDW010000029.1 GCA_937949585.1 uncultured Acidimicrobiia bacterium | reverse complement strand
CGGCGTCGGACACGACACCGGGCCCGGTGCGCTTCGCGCTCCGGCCCGCCGCCACCGCCGAGGTCGCAGGCCGCCAGGCCTTCGTCTACGACCTGCCACCCGGGGAGACGATCGCCGACGCGGTCGAGCTGTGGAACCTCGGGCAGGTGCCGATGCGTTTCGAGGTGTACGCCACCGATGCGTTCACGACCCGCGACGGGGCGTTCGCCCTGCTCCCCGGCGACCGGCCTCCTGCCGACGTCGGTCGGTGGGTGCGTCTCGAGCGGAGGCACTGGGAGGTACCCGGCGACACGCGGGTGGTCGTCCCGTTCCGCGTGCGGGTGCCCTCGGCGGCGACCCCCGGCGACCATGTCGGAGGGATCGTCGCGGCCGTGCGGTCCACCGCCGCCGACCGCACCGGGCAGGTCGTGGCCGTCGACCGGCGCATCGGCGTGCGGCTCTCGCTGCGCGTCGCCGGCCCGCGACGCCCCGCGCTCGACGTCTCGGGTGTCGTCATGACCCACCGGCCGTCGGGACTGCTCGGCGGCCGCGCCGTGGTGCGCTACCGGGTCGCCAACGTGGGGAACGTCCGGCTGGCAGGGTCGGCCGCCGTCGAGGTCCGGGGCCTGCTCGGGCTGTCGCTCGGGAGCCGCGGTCCGGCCGAGCTGCCCGAGATCCTCCCGGGATCATCGATCGTGGTGTCGGCGCCCGTGGGAGGCGTGGAGCGCGCCGGCCCGGCCACGGCCCGGGTCCGAGTGGCGGCCGTACCCACGGCACCCGAGCCGCGTTTGCCCCGGCCGGTGACGGCTGCCACCACCACCTGGCTCCTTCCCACCCGCCTGCTGGCGCTGCTCGTCGGTATGGGTGCGGCCGGGGGCATCGTCGCGAGCGCTCGCCGCCTGCGGCGACGACGGACCCCGACGACGGTGGCCGCGTGATGCGGGCGCTGGGCACGGTGGTCACCGTCGCCGGGCTGTTGGTACCGAGCGGACCACCGGCTCCTGCGCCGGCGATCGGCGTGGCCCCGGGACCACTCCTGCCCGGGGCGCCGGTGGAGGTGACGCTGGCGAACTTCCCACCGGGGATCGTCAACCTCGAGGTGTGCGGGGGCGCAGCCCGGCGTGGATCCGCCGACTGCGCCGTGGGTGACGCCCGGTCGGTGGTGGTCGGCGGGGACGGGCCCATCCGGGTCGAGCTGCGGGTCGCCGCACCCCCGAGCCCGTGCCCGTGCGTGCTCCGGGCGATCGGGGCGGGCGGGAGCACGGCCCTGCTGCCGGTGAGGATCGTCGGCGTCCCGGATGTCGCGCCCGCGTCGCCACGCCCGGCACGGCCGGTGGTGGCGGTCACCTCCGTGCACCCGGGGGTGACGGACTGGTCGTTGCTGGCCGGTCCGACCCGGGTCCGGGTACGTGCGGTGGTGGCCAACCGCGGTGGACGGCGCGCCGAGGCCACGAGCCTGAACGTCGCCCTGGCACGTACCGGCGCCGCACCGCTCGTCACGCGGACGGTGCGCACGCCGCCCGTCCCGGCCGGGGCCAGCCGGTCCGTCGAGGTGCACCTGCCGGTCCCGGCGCCGGCGTGGGGTACCTACACCGTCACCGCCGCGCTCGCCTCGGGGTCCACAGCCCGGTCCCGGGTCGAGGTCACGCCCTGGGGCGTGCCCGCACTGCTCGGCGCCGCCGTGGTCGTACTCACCGTGGCGTTGTGGCGCCGCCGGAGCGTGGCCACCCGGGCTCCTTCGCCTGCACCGCCGTCGTCCCCCGCCGTCTCGTCCCCGTGCTCCTGAGGAGGCCCATCCGGTGTCCCGACCGTCCGTCCCCTCCACCCGCCCCGCGGCCCGGTTCTCCGAGCACCTGCGGGAAGCCACGTCGGCCGAGCACCGCGCCGCCGAGGCGTCGCCGTTGATGCGGGCGCTGCTCCGAGGTCGACTCCCCCGCTGGACCTACCGGGACCTCGTGGTACAGCTGGCCGAGGTGTACGCAACGCTCGAGCACTACGCCGCGCGGTGGGCCGGAGATCCCTACGTCGGCTCGTTCCTGCACCCCGGCCTCACCCGCACCGCCGCGCTCCGCGCCGACCTGGCCACCCTCACCGATGCCGGTGACGCACCACCGCCGGCCGGGCTGCTGCCCGCCACGCGCGCCTACACCGAGCGCATCCACGTCGCCGCCGAACGCCCGTGGGGGTTCCTCGCCCACCACTACACCCGCTACCTCGGTGACCTGTCCGGCGGCCGGATCATCGCCCGGGTCCTGGACCGCTCCTACGGTCTCGGGCCCACCGCCGGTGCCGCGTTCTACGACTTCGGGGCGCTCGGCGACCCGTCCGCCTGGAAGGAGCGCTACCGGCGCCTCCTCGACGAGGTCCCCTGGTCGGAGGCCGAGTGCGCCGACCTGGTGGCCGAGGCACGGGCGGCGTTCCGGGCGAACCGGGCGGTGTTCGACGCCTGCTGGCGGCGCGTCAGCGCGACGTGACGCCCCGCCCCGGCGCGGCCGGCGCACCGCGTCCTGGCGCGGTCGGTGCCGCCGGTGAGGTGGCGGGCGGTGTGCCGGGAGCGCCCGTGGTGGGAGGCGTGGTGGGAGGCGTGGTGGTGGAAGGCGTGGTGGTGGGAGGCGGCGGCTCCACCGGCGCAGCGGTCGGAGGAGGCGGAGGCGGTGGCGGGATGGGGGCCAGCGGTGTGCTCGAGAGGATCTGGGCCGGACGCCCCCCGAACACGTACACCGGGTCGCCGACGCGCACCGCCGTCGGGAACCACTCGGCGACGTGCATGGGGATCCGGGTGCATCCGTGCGAGGCCGGCACGGTCGGCACCGACTCGTAGCCGTGCACCGCGATGCCGCCGTTGAAGTAGATCGGGTTGTAGAGCCGTCCGAGCGGGGACGGGTCCCAGCCCCGAACGAACCGGGTGTAGGTGAAGCGACCCGACGGGGTGTTGGCCAGTTCGCACACCCGGCGGGTGGGGTTCACCCGCGGGGTGTTGAAGCAGTAGCGCTCGCCGGAGCCGGTCGATGCGGTCGTGACGAGCCGGACCTGGTGCCCCTCGTAGAGGATGAGCACCTGACGGTCCACGTCGATCTCGGTACGGTTCGCCTCCGCGTCGGGCGCCAGGGGCTCCGGGTAGCGGAAGGCGGAGATCACGAAGCGTTCGGGCTCCCCGATCCGGCCGGTGCGGTCCAGTCCGGCGATCTTCTGCACCGTCTGCACGGCGTAGACCATGGCCCCGCCGTAGCGGCCGTCGATCGGACCCGGGTCGACGCGCAGGTCGGCGAGGCGCTGCTGGTAGGCCCGCACGACCTCCCCGCTCGCACCGGGTCCCAGGCCCCCCGGCGGCAGCGGTGGCATCTCCACCACCGGCGGTTGGCGGAGCGCCGGGCGGGTGGTGCTCGTCGCGACCGGCAGGGTCGTGGTGGTGGCGGCCGGGGCGGCGGGGGGTCCGGCCCGGCCGGGACCGGCCGACGCCGTGGGTTCCTCGGCGCGCAACACGGCGCTCAACACCACGACCGTGCCCCCGGCGATCAGGGCGGCGAACGGCGGCAGCCACCAGGAGGCGAGACGGCGCCGCACCGCCGGGAGGGTACCGGCCGGGGCGGCCCGGTCCGTGCACCCCTCGCCGCGGCGAGGGGTATCGTCGGTGCGGACGACGCCGAGGAGGCCGCGGTGCGCTGCTTCGTGTTCCACCTCATGCCCTACATCGGGCTTGATCCCTCCTACGACGGACCGGCATGGGTGACCTGCCCGAACCGGCTGTACGACCCGCAGGTCGGCCACGGGCTGTACCGCAGGTACCTGGACGAGCTGGTGCTGGCCGAGGAGCTCGGCTTCGACGGGGTGTGCGTGAACGAGCACCACCAGAACGCCTACGGCAACATGCCCTCGCCGAACCTCATGGGCGCGATCCTCGCCCGCCAGACCACCCGCCTGCGGATCGCGATCGTCGGGAACGCGCTTCCCCTGTACGACCCGCCGACCCGGGTCGCCGAGGAGTTCGCGATGATCGACGTGCTGAGCGGCGGGCGGCTCATCGCCGGGATGGTGGTCGGCGGCGGCCCGGAGTACTACTCGTTCTCGGTGAACCCGGCCGAGGCCCGGGAACGCTTCCGCGAGGCCCACGACCTCATCCTGAAGGCCTGGACCACCCCGGGGCCGTTTCCCTGGGTGGGGAAGCACTACCGCATCCGCTACGTGAACCCCTGGCCCCGGCCCCTGCAGCAGCCGCACCCCGAGATCTGGATCCCCGGGGCCGGATCGCTGGAGACCTTCGAGTTCGTGGCCCGGCGCCGCTACGCGTACATGGGCATCCCCTACTTCCACTTCGAGGTGTTCGAGCGCTACTTCGCCATGTTCCGCGACGCCTGCGAGGCCGAGGGCTACACCGCCGACCCGCTGCAGGCCGGCTGGCTGGTCCCGATCTACGTGGCCGAGACCGACGAGCAGGCCCGGCGCGAGTACGAGGAGCACCTCTGGTACTTCGTGCGCCGGCTCCTCCCCGGCATCACGATCCAACCGCCGGGGTACACATCGGTGCGGTCGCTCGGCAGCATCCTGCGCTCGGCCGGGACGTTCATGCTCAACGTCGATCGGTGGTCCGACATCGTGGAGGGGCGCTACGCCATCGTCGGCTCCCCGTCCACCGTCACCGACCTGCTCGTCGACAGCCTGGCCCGCCTCGGCACGGGCAACCTCCTCGGTCTGTTCCAGCTCGGCAGCCTCCCGTATGAGCTCACCACGAAGAACATGCGGCTGTTCGCCGAGGAGGTCATGCCGCGCCTGCGGGAGGAGTTCCCGGCGGGTGCCCCCGTGTACCGACCGGCGGCACGGGGAGCGGTCGCGTGAGCACGACGGCCGCCGTCGACTGGCGCACGGAGCCCCTGGCGACGGCGGTCGGCACGGTCCGGGTGCTGCGGGCCGGGGCCGGACGGGCCCTCGTCTACCTGCACTCGGCCGGCGGGGAGACCGCCGCCCCCGTCCTCGACGACCTCGCCCGCAGCTACGAGGTGATCGTGCCGGAGTTCTGCGGTTTCGGCGAGTCGGAAGGCATCGAGCACATCGACGACATGGAGGACGCGGTCTTCCATCTCCTCGACGTCTGGGAGCGCCTCGGCCTCGAATGCCCGGCGGTGATGGGCCTGTCGCTGGGGGGCTGGATGGCCCTGGAGCTCGCCACCCGCTACCCGGACGCCGTCTCGGCGCTGGTGCTGGTGAACCCGGTGGGGATCCACCTCGACGAGGCGCCGGTCGCCGAGCTGTTCGGCCGCAGCCCCTCGGAGCTGGCCGAGATGCTCTTCGCCGATCAGCAGCACCCGATCGCCGCGGCGATGCACGCCCTCGACGCGTTCAGCGGCGACGTGGGCCGGAGCACCGAGATCCCCCTCGAGGTCGTGCTCCCGATGTGGAAGGCCCTGGCCGCCACCGCCAAGCTCGGTTGGGATCCGTACCTCCACAACCCGAAGCTGCGGCGCCGTCTCGGGCGGATCCGGGTCCCGACGCTGGTGGTGGCCGGGGCGCGCGACGGCCTGGTGCCCACCGCCGTGGCCGAGACCTTCGCGGCCGAGATCCCCGGCGCCCGCCTCGAGGTGCTCGACGACGCTGCGCACTGGCTGGTGTTCGAGAAGCCCGCCGAGCTCGCGGCGCTGGTGCGGGGGTTCCTCGGCACCGACTGAGCCGCGCCGTCAGGCGGTGTCGGCCCACTCGGCCCACCGGGCCCGCCGGCCGGGCGGCTCAGGTCGCGGCGGGTTCCTGGGCGCGCTCGAGGAGCTCGCCGAGCTCACCGTCGGCGAGGACGCAGAGGCGCAGGTCGAGGAGCAGGTCGACCACTTCGGAGGCGGCGATCAGGTCGCGCCCGCCGAACCGCTCCAAGGCCCCGTCGATGATCCCGAGCAACTCATCCACCCGCACCATACGTGAGGGGCAACATACCAACCCCCCGTGACGTTCCGGCATCGGCCGGGTTTCGGTTCGGTGAGACCGACGTCACCCGTAGACGAGCGCGACCGCGGCCTCCGGCCCGTGGACCTGGAAGGTGAAGCTCTCCTCCAGGTACAGCGCCACCGACTCGGCGTCGGCGCCGTGGTAGCCCACGGAGATGTCCTGGCCGACCACGAGCTCGAAGTCGCCGCCCCGGACGCTGAGCACCACGGCCCCGTCGACGGCCGGTGCCCACACCACCGGTCCGCCCAGGATCAGCTTCAGGTGCTCGATGATCGGGTAGCCACCACGGGTCGTCTCCATGACCCCCTGGTAGCAGCGGGGCCCCAGGGCGATGCCGTAGGGGCCCTCGACCCCCCAGCTGCGCAGCTTCGCCACCGCTTTGGCCACCGGCCGGGGGTACTCCTCGTAGTCGTCGCCGATGGTGACCGCCTCGTGCGGGCTGGCCTCGGTGATCCCCCGGATCCCGGCGGGGCCGTACCCGTGGAACACGGCCTTGTCCTCGGCCTGGGCGAGCCGGCGCGCCGCGGTGATCACCGGGTCGAGGTCGGGGGCCCGGCACCCCCGGTCGATGGCCTCCAGCTCGGCGCGGGGCAGCTCGAACGGTGCCCGCAGCTCCACCAGCGGCACGGCCCGGCGCACCTGGGCGCGAACCCCGTCACGGGGCGGGTCGATCCCGTCCACCCGCCCCAGCCCCACCGCGGCGTGCTGCCACCCGTGCGGGCCGGAGAAGTCGACGAGGCGGCGGGCGGCGAGGTACTCGCGCAGCGCCCGGCGCGCCTCCCCCTCCACCGCCTCCCAGGCGGTGTCGCTCACCGGGGCCAACTCGCGCAGGAGGTGGTTCACAGCGATCGCTCCCCTCGAAGGTCGCCGAGGCCGAGGGAGTCGGGCCGGGCCGGGGCCCGACCCCGTGCCTCGCCTTCCACCTCGGTTTCGATGCCGGTGACGTCCGTGTCGGTGAACAGGTACGTCCGCAGGTGCCGGTCGAGCACCGGGTCCCGGCGGCGCAGCCACTCCAGCGTCATCGCGAAGTGCTCCTTCTCCTCGTCGCGGTTGTGGGCGAGGACGGCGGCGAGCTCCGCGTCGCCGGTGGCGTGCACCCGCTGGTCGTACCAGTCGACGGCCTCGAGCTCCTCCATGATCGACACGATCGCCCGGTGCCGGTCGATCACCTCGGAGCCGATGGTCTCGGCCGGTTCGTGCAGCTGCTCCGATCCCATGGTCCTTCCTCCGTGGGGCGCGCCCTCGACCGTACGGGTCAGCCCCCGGCCGGGGCGGCGGCCAGCTCGTCGAGGGCCTGCTGCAGCGTGTTCCAGGCCAGGGTGGCGCACTTGATGCGCACCGGGAACTTCACCACCCCCGCCAGCGCGGCGAGGTCGCCGAGGCGGTCCGGGTCGGCGGCACCGGCCCCGGTACCACCCTCGAGCCTGGACTCGTGGATCGACATGAGCGCCTTGAACTCGCCGATGAGCTCGCGCACCTCGTCCAGGGTCCGCCCCTTGATCGCCGCGCTCATCATCGAGCTCGAGGCCTGGCTGATCGAGCAGCCCTGACCGGCGATGCGCACGTCGACGACCCGGCCGTCGTCGACCACGAGGTAGAGCACCACCTCGTCGCCGCAGAGCGGGTTGAAGCCTTCCGTGCGGTGCGCGGGCGGCACCGGGAGCTCGCCCCGGTTGCGGGGGGACCGGTAGTGGTCGAGGATGATCTCCCGGTAGAGGTCTTCGAGTCCGGCCATGCGCGCTGGGATCCTATTCGGGCTGGTGGTCGTGGTCAGGGGGCGAAGAAGCGCTCGGCGCGCTCCAGGGCGGCGACGAGTGCGTCGACGTCGTCGGTGTCGTTGTAGACCGAGAACGACGCCCGGGCCGTGGCCGGCACGCCGAGGACCCGCATCAGCGGCTTCGCGCAGTGGTGCCCGGCCCGGACGCACACCGCGTCCTCGTCGAGGACCTGGGAGACGTCGTGGGCGTGGATCCCGTCGAAGGCCACCGAGATCACCCCGCCCCGCCCCTCCACCCCATGCGGACCGAACACGCGCAGCCGCCCGCCGAGGCGGGCCTCGATCCGCTCGAGCGCGTAGGCGGTGAGGGCCCGTTCGTGGGCCGCGACGGCGTCCATGCCCAGCTCGGCGAGGTAGCGGGCGGCGGCGCCCAGCCCGATCGCCTCCACGATCGGGGGGGTCCCGGCCTCGAACTTCCAGGGGACCTCGTTGCAGGTGAAGGTGTCGCGGGTGACGTCGCGGATCATCTCGCCGCCCCCGAGGAACGGGGGCATCGCCTCCAGCAGCTCCCGCCGGGCCCAGAGGCAGCCGATCCCGGACGGTCCGAGCATCTTGTGGCCGGTGAAGGCGACGAAGTCGGCGCCCCAGGCCTGCACGTCGACCGGGAAGTGCGGGACGGCCTGGCTGGCGTCGACCAGCACCGCCGCCCCCGCGGTCCGGGCCAGCGCGACGAGCCGGGGCACGTCGTTGACCGTGCCCAGCACGTTGGACATCGCGGTGACGGCGAGCAGGGCGGCGCCGTCGAGGCAGGCCGCGAGGTGCTCGAGGTCGAGGCGGTAGTCGCCGTCGAGACGGGCCCAGCGCACCGTGACCCCTCGCTCGGCCGCGAGCTGGTGCCACGGCACGATGTTGGCGTGGTGCTCCATCTCGGTCACCACCACCACGTCACCGGGGCGCAGGCGGGACCGGCCGTAGGCGTGGGCGACGAGGTTGATCGCCTCGGTGGCGTTGCGGGTGAACACCAGCTCCTCGGGCGGCGCCCCGACGAAGCCGGCCACCGTCGCCCGGGCGTCCTCGAAGGCGGCGGTCGCCTCTTCGGCGATCGTGTACACCCCGCGGTGCACGTTGGCGTAGTGGTGCCGGTAGGCCTCGTCCATGGCGTCGAGCACCGCCCGGGGCTTCTGGGCCGAGGCCGCCGAGTCGAGGTAGACGAGCCGCTTGCCGTGCACGCAGCGCGCCAGTTGGGGGAAGTCGGCGCGCAGTCGCCGGGGATCGAGGCTCACGCCGCGTCCTCGCGCAGGGCCTCGAAGCCCTGCGCCTCGATCGCCGCCGCCAGCTCCGGCCCGCCGGAACGCACGATCCGGCCGTCGAGGAGCACGTGCACCCGGTCCGGGACCAGGTGGGCGAGGATCCGCTGGTAGTGGGTGATGAGCAGGATCCCCAGGTGCGGCCGGGCCCGGCGCACCGCGGTGATCCCGTCGGCGACGGCCCGCAAGGCGTCGACGTCAAGGCCGGAGTCGGTCTCGTCGAGCACGGCCAGGTCGGGCTCCAGCAACGCCATCTGCAGGATCTCGTTGCGCTTGCGCTCCCCGCCCGAGAACCCCTCGTTCAGGTGCCGCTCGGCGAATCGGGTGTCCATCCCGAGACGGGCGGCCCAGTCCATGAGCGCCATGCGCACCTCGAGCACCGACAGGTCGGGGACGCCCGTGCGGGCGGCGATCGCCTGGCGCAGGAAGTTGAGCACGTTCACCCCCGGGATGGCCTCGGGGTGCTGGAACCCCAGGAAGATGCCCCGCGCCGCCCGCTCGTGAGGGGGGAGTGCATCCAGGGGCTCGCCGCGCACGCGCACCTCCCCGGCGGTCACCGTGACGGACGGGTCGCCGAGCAGGGCCCGGGCCAGGGTGGACTTGCCCGACCCGTTGGGCCCCATGAGGGCGTGCAGCTCCCCCGCGTCGAGACACAGGTTCACCCCCCGCAGGATCGGCCGGCCCTCGACCTCGGCGTGCAGGTCGTCGATGTCCAGCAGCGGCGCCTCGGTCGTGTCGGCGGACGTGTCCATCGGCGTCATCGCAATAACACTATCTGGATAGTGAAAACTGGTCCGGGTCAGCGCCCCGCCGTGCCGAACCGGTCGTACACCGCCTCGTAGCCCCGGACCATTGCCGCGGCCGAGAACCGCTGTTCCACCCGGGTCCGGCACGCCGCCGGCGAGCAGCGGCCCACCTGGCCGACGGCCTCCACCAGCCCGTCGAGGGTCTCGCGCAGGAACCCGGTGACGCCCTCCTCCACGAGCTCGACGGCGGCCCCGGCCGGGCAGGCCACCACCGGGGTGCCGCAGGCCATGGCCTCCACCATCACCAGCCCGAACGGCTCGGG
The DNA here is from genome assembly GCA_937949585.1 of uncultured Acidimicrobiia bacterium. Classification (GTDB taxonomy): domain Bacteria; phylum Actinomycetota; class Acidimicrobiia; order IMCC26256; family CALEDW01; genus CALEDW01. The sequence goes on along the minus strand of CALEDW010000029.1, from coordinate 4,426 downwards.
CCACTGGATGGGGAACACCATGGCCGTGGCCCGCGCGAGCAGGTCGGCCTTCACCTCGTGGGACACCTGCTCGTACACCTCCACCTCGTCGTGGAGCTGGGGGGCGATCATCTCGTCCCAGTAGGCCCGCTCGAAGGGCTCGGACCGCTTCACGATCATCGCCAGCGGGTACCCGGCCCTCCGGGCGACCTCGATCGCCAGCCCCGGTCCCTTGTCGGGATTGGCCCGCCCGATGTAGACGAGGAACCGGTCCTTGTGCTCCCGGAACGGGTAGGCGCGCACGTCGATCCCGTTGTGCACCGTCCCCGCGTAGGCCAAGCCCGGGTTGTCGTTCCGCTGCGCCTGGCTGATCGCCACCAGGTGCACCCGGTCGGCGAGGTGCGCGTAGAAGAGCCGGGACGGTTCGGTCCACGGGCCATGGAGGGTGTGGACCACGGGCGGACGGCCCTCGAGCAGGGCGCCCAGGGCCGGTCCGACGATCCCCGAGTGGTCGTGGATCACGTCGAAGTCGCGGTGGTGCTCGTACGCGGCCACCGCGTGCAGCGTCTCGTACCACGGGTTGCCGAGCAGCGCGGGGTCGGGCGGGTCGGCCAGTGGGGAGATCAGGCGGGCGGCGGTGCGCGACCCGCCGCTGGCGAACAGCGTCACGTCGTGGCCGGCGGCGACGAGCCCCTCGGTGAGCAGCGAGACGACCAGCTCGATCCCGCCGTAGCCCCGGGGCGGCACCGGGTACCAGACGGGGGCGATCTGGGCGACGCGCACGGTCGGCGAGGCTAGCGGCGGTTCCGGCGGCCGCCGCCGGTAGCGTGCGGGACCCATGGCCCAGCCCTGGACGTCCGCCGCGAGCGCGTCGCTCGTCGCCGATGGGACCCCGGTGACGCTGGTGCACGAGGCGGCGTTCTGCCTCTCCGACCCGGCCGGCGACGTGCGTCCGGGCACTCCGCACGGGTTCATCTACCGCGACACCCGGTTCCTCTCCACGCTGGTCCTGCGTTGCAACGACCGTGCCCCCCAGCCGCTGGACGTTGCCGTGACCGAGCCGTTCGCGGCGCTGTTCAGTCTCCAGGACCAGGCGCCGCCCGGCCGGGCCGACGCCCACCTGCTGCTGCTCCGGCGGCGGTTCGTCGGCCGGGGTATGCGCGAGGACCTCGAGCTGCGCAACTACGGGACCGAGCCCGCCCCCTGCCGGCTCGAGCTCGACGTCGACGCCGATTTCGCCGATCTCTTCGACGTGAAGGAAGGTCGGGCCCGCCCGGCCGGGGCGACGGAGCGGCGGCCGGCCGGGGAGGCGATCCTGATCCGCTACGCCCGGGACGGTTTCGAGCGGGCGACCCGCCTCTCTCTCGACGGGGCCACGGTCACCGACCACGGTTTCGTCGTCGAGGTGACGGTGCCGCCGGGGGGGACCTGGCGGGGATGCCTGCAGGTGGTGACGGTGTTCGACGGGGAGCCCGTCCCGCCGGCGCACCGGTGCGGGCGGCCGGTGGCCCGGTCGGTCCCGACCCGCCAGATGGAACGCTGGCGGTCCCGGCTGCCCCGCATCACCGCCGAGCACGACTCCTTCGCGGCCCTGGTCGGGCGGTCGGCCGAGGACCTGGCCGCGCTGCGGATCTTCGATCCCGACCATCCCGAGCGCAGCGTGGTGGCCGCCGGCGCGCCGTGGTTCATGACCTTGTTCGGCCGCGACGCGCTGCTCACGAGCTGGATGGCGATGCTCGTCGACCCGGGTCTGGCGCTGGGGACGCTGCAGACCCTCGCCGAGCACCAGGGTCGGCGTGACGATCCCCGGACCGAGGAGCAGCCGGGCCGGATCCTGCACGAGATCCGATTCGGGGAGCGCAGCGTGCTCGCCCTCGGGGGCGCCCAGATCTACTACGGCAGCGTCGACGCCACGCCGCTGTTCGTGATGCTCACCTGCGAGCTGCGGCGCTGGCTCGGGGGCGGACCGGAGGTCGACGCGCTGCTCGGGGCCGCCGACGATGCGCTGGCCTGGGTGGAGACCTGCGGCGACCCGGGCGGGACCGGTTTCACCACCTACGAGCGGCGCAGCCCGCACGGGCTGGTGCACCAGGGCTGGAAGGACTCCTGGGACGGCATCCGGTTCTCCGACGGGCGCCTGGCCGAACCCCCGGTCGCGCTCTGCGAGGTGCAGGGCTACGTCTACGCCGCCCTCGTCGGTCGCGCCTACTGCGCCCTCGAGCTCGGGGACCGGCCCCGAGCCGCGGCGCTGCTGCACCGGGCCGAGGACCTGAAGCGCCGTTTCAACGAGGCGTTCTGGATGCCCGACCGCCAGGCGTACGCGCTCGGCCTCGACCGGGAGGGACGGCGCATCGACGCGCTCGCCTCCAACATGGGGCACTGCCTCTGGACCGGGATCGTCGACGAGGAGCGGGCCCCGGCGGTGGCGCGCCACCTGCTGTCCCCGGAGCTGTTCTCGGGATGGGGGGTGCGGACCCTGGGCGCCCGGACCGGCGGGTGGAACCCGCTCGGCTACCACACCGGCAGCGTCTGGCCGCACGACAACGCGCTGGTCGCCGCCGGGCTCATGCGCTACGGGTTCGTGGAGGAGGCGCACCGCGTGATCGACGGGATCGTCGCCGCGGCCCCCCACTTCGGGCTGCGCCTCCCGGAGCTGTTCAGCGGGCTGGACCGGGCCGAGACGGAGCAGCCGGTCCGCTACCCCACGTCGTGCTCGCCCCAGGCGTGGGCGGCCGCCGCTCCGCTGTTGTTCCTGCGCACCCTGCTGCGCCTGGAGCCCGACCTCCACCTGGGTCGCATCCACCTGGCCCCGGTGGTGCCGGCGTCGCTGGGCCGGTTGCGCCTCGAGGGCGTGCGGGTGTTCGGGGGCCGGCTCTCGTTGGAGGCCGAGGGGGAGCGGCTCGAGTTGCTCGAGGCGCCCCCGGGGGTGGAGGTACGGACCGAACCCCGGGTGCGCACGCTCGGCCTCGACGACCTGCCCGGCTGAACACCCGGCCCTTCACGTCCCGGCGCGCCTGGTCTCAGGTGCGCCGGGCGAGGTGCAGCGCGAAGTCCCCGGGCGGATCGGTCCAGCACTCCAGGTGCTCGAACCCGGCGGCGGCGAGCTCGGCGGCCACCCCGGCGGGCCGGAACTTCGCGCTGATCTCGGTGCGCAGCTCCTCGCCGTCGGCGAGGTGTACCTGCGTCCCCAGCGCCCCGATCGTCACCTCCTGGTCACCACCGGCGCGCAGCAGCATCTCGATCCACTCCGCGTCGGGATCCCAGCGGGCCACGTGGGCGAACCGCTCGGGACGGAACGTGGCGTCGAGCCGGCGGTTCACGACGGCCAGCACGTTGCGGTTGAAGGCCGCGGTCACCCCGACCGGGTCGTCGTAGGCGGCGACGAGGCGCGCCGGGTCCTTCACCAGGTCGGTGCCGAGGAGCAGGTGCTCCCCCGGGTGCAGCAGCGCACCGAGCTCGGCAAGGAAGCGCGCCCGCGGCCCCGGCGGCAGGTTCCCGATCGTGCCGCCCAGGAACGCGACGAGCCGCTCGTCGCCGTCGGGCAGGTGGCGCAGGTGCGTCTCGAAGTCGCCGACCACCGCGTGCACGGCCAGGCCGGGCCGGGCTGCGGCGACGCCCGCGGCGGCGGTTCGCAGCGTGGCCTCACTCACGTCGAGGGGCACGAAGCGGCGCAGCGTGCCCTCCTCGCCGAGCGCGTCGAGGAGCATCGCCGTCTTCTCGGAGGTGCCCGAGCCGAGCTCGATGAGCGTGTCGGCCCGGGTCCGCCCGGCGATCTCGGCGGCCCGGTCGGCGAGCACCGCCCGCTCGGCCCGGGTCGGGTAGTACTCGGGCAGCCGGGTGATGGCCTCGAAGAGCGCCGAGCCGACCTCGTCGTAGAACCATTTGGGTGGCAGCTCACGGGGGCGGGCGGCCAGCCCGATGCGCACGTCGCGGGCGAGTGCGGCGCGCCGGTCGGTGTCCCGGAGGTGCACCGCCACCGTGACCGTCGCGGCCGTCACTCCGCCGCCCGTTCCAGCGGGGTCAGCGACCAGCGCACGGGCGCGCCCGGGCGGGCGGCGGCGGCGACGACGTGACGGTCGGGAACCTGCTGCCAGTCCCCTTCGTCGAGCGGTTCGGACGCCACCACGACGCCGCGGGCGTCGGCGGCGAGGAACAGCGAGTTGCCCCAGACGCCGGCGACGAGGAGGCCGTCGCCGGCCAGCAGCAGGTTGCAGCCGTGCCCGGCGACGGCGTGCGCCACGGTGAGGCGCGCCAGCGCGGTGGCCGGCGGCACGCCCCGGGACACCAGCCGCCCGGCCTCGGCGGCGAGCACCTCGGCGTCGGTGCGGGCCCCGACGAGCCCGGGCACATGCCCGTTGAGGGAGCAGGCCAGCACCGACGGCCGGCCCGTCCGGCCGGCGGCGCCGGTGGCGGGGACCAGGAACGGGGCGGTGTGCGCGGCGCCGTG
>CALEDW010000028.1 GCA_937949585.1 uncultured Acidimicrobiia bacterium | reverse complement strand
ACGTCTCCTCGTAGACGAGCTCGACGCCGGCGATCCGTACCACCTGGCCGTCCCGCACCCCGGCGCGGCGCAGCGCCCGGTCCACGCCGAGCCGCCGCAGGCGCCGGTGCACCTCCGCCAGCGCCTCGGGGTCGGTGAGGTCGGCCACGGCCACCGCACGCTCGGCGCTGCGGCCCGCGATCCTCCAGGTCCCGTCGGGGTCGCGCTCGACCCGGAACCCCTCCCGCCCCGGGGTGAGCAGCACGTAGGGCTCCGGCTCGGGCTCGGCCGCCCGGGCTGCGTCGACGAGATCGGCGATGCGGCCGGCGAGGACGTCCAAGTTCCGGCGGGTCACCGCGGACACGGCCAGGCCGTCGAAGGGGTAGCGGGCGACGTCGGCCTTCGTGCCGACCACCAGCCGGGGCCGCTCCGCCAGCTCCGGCCGGTAGCGCCGCAGCTCCTCCAGCAGGATCCGCTCCTGGGTCGCCGGGGACCGGTCCTCGAGCGGCGCCAGGTCCACCAGCACCACCAGCACCCGGGCCCGCTCGACGTGACGGAGGAAGCGGTGGCCGACGCCTCGCCCCTCGGCGGCACCCTCGATGAGGCCGGGGATGTCGGCGAGGACGAACTCCCGGTCGCCGATGCGGACCACCCCGAGGTGTGGCTCCAAGGTGGTGAAGGGGTAGTCGGCGATCTTGGGGCGGGCGGCGCTCAGGGCGGAGATCAGCGTGGACTTCCCGGCGTTGGGGAACCCGACCAGCGCGGCGTCGGCCATGAGCCGAAGCTCGAGGCGCAGCCAGCGCTCCTCGCCGTACTCGCCCTGCTCGGCGAAGCCGGGCGCACGGCGTTGCGGCGTGACGAACCGGGCGTTGCCGCGCCCGCCCCTCCCGCCGCGGGCGGCCACCCACCGGTCGCCGTGGCGCACCAGGTCGGCGCACAGCTCCCCGGTGTGCAGGTCCCGCACCGTCGTGCCGACGGGGACGGCCACGACCAGGTCGTCGCCCCGGGCACCGTGGCGGTGCTTCGAGGAGCCGTGCCGGCCGGAGGCGGCCCGCCGGTGCGGGTGGTCGCGGAAGGCCAGCAGCGAGGACACGTTGCGGTCGGCCTTCAGGATCACGTCGCCGCCGCGGCCCCCGTCGCCGCCGTCGGGCCCGCCGCGGGGGACGTGCGCCTCCCGCCGGAACGATGCGCAGCCGGCGCCACCGTCGCCGCCGCGCACGCAGACCCGGGCCTCGTCGACGAACCCGGCCAGAGCGCCCACGCGCTCAGGATACGGAGGTGGACGTCACACGACGTCGACGTGCCGGCGTCCCCGACGCGTGCTGAACCGCACGCGCCCGGCGGCGCGGGCGAACAGCGTGTCGTCCCCGCCGCGACCGACGTTGAGGCCCGGGTGGAACCTGGTGCCGCGCTGGCGGACCAGGATCGCCCCGGCCGGCACCTCGGTCCCGGCGTAGACCTTCACGCCGAGGCGCTGCGCCGCAGAGTCCCGGCCGTTCCGGGAAGAGGAGGCGCCCTTCTTCTTCGACATCGCCGCTCCCTCCGGGCGCTCAGGCGGACCCGGGTTCGATCCCGAGGATCTCGATCGTCGTGTAGCGCTGGCGGTGGCCGAACCGCCGGCGCTGGTTCGTCTTCGCCTTGTAGGTGAAGCCCCGCACCTTCGGGCCCCGGGCCTCCCCGACGACCCGGGCCCGCACGGTGGCGCCGGCCAGCGCGGCGGGGGTGGCCCGCACCACCTCGCCGTCCACCACCAGCACCGGCCGCAGGTCGACCTCGGTGCCGGGGCCCGCCGCGCCGAGACGCTCGACCTCGAGGCGCTGCCCGGGCTCGACCCGGTACTGCTTGCCGCCGGTGGCGATGATGGCGTACATGCGCGCGGACCTCAGGGCTGCACAGCGGATCGCTCAGACTACAGCATCGTGGTGTCGACCAGGAATCCCCGTCCGTCGCAGGACGGGCAGGTCCGGCTGAACGCCTCGACCAGGCCCTCCGAGATCCGCTTGCGGGTCATCTCCACCAGGCCCAGCTCGGAGATGTCGAACACCTGGGTACGGGTCTTGTCCCGGGCCAGCGCCTCCCGCAGGCGCTGCACCACCCGGGCCCGGTTCCCCGGCAGCTCCATGTCGATGAAGTCGATCACGATGATCCCCCCGATGTCCCGGAGGCGCAGCTGGCGGGCGATCTCCTCGGCGGCCTCGAGGTTGTTCTGGAAGACGGTCTCCTCGAGGTTGGTGCGCCCCACGTTGCGGCCGGTGTTCACGTCGATGACCGTGAGCGCCTCGGTGCGCTCGATGACCAGCGACCCGCCGGAGGGGAGCCACACCTTCCGGTCGAGCGCCTTGTGCACCTGCTCGTGCACGTGGTAGCGCTCGAACACCGGCAGGTGCGGGTCGTCGTAGTACTCCACCCGGTCGGCGAGCTCGGGGGCGATCGCCTCCACGTAGCTCCGCACCTCCTCGAACAGCGCAGGGTCGTCGACGACGACGCCGCGGTACTCCCGGGTGAATTCCTCCCGGATGAGGCGCACCACCAGCGGCGGCTCCTGGTAGAGCAGCCGCGGCGGTGTGGAACGCGCCGCAAGGGCGGCGATCTGCTCCCACTGGGCCTGCAGGCGGCGCACGTCCCGCTCCAGCTCCACGGGCGTGGCGCCCTCGGCGGCGGTGCGTACGATGAGCCCGGCGTCGGCGGGGCGCAGCGCCTCCAGCACCCCGCGCAGGCGGTGGCGCTCGGGATCGGGCAGTCGCTTGGAGATGCCGTAGGTCCGCGGCTGGCCCGGCACCATCACCACGAACCGTCCGGCCAGGCTCACCTCCTGGGTGAGGCGCGCCCCTTTCGCCCCGATCGGGTTCTTGGTGACCTGCACCACCACCGCCTGGCCGGGCCGGAGCGCCTGCTCGATCTTCGGCGTCTGCTCCTCGACCTCGTCGAAGATCACGTCCCGCTGGTAGAGCACGGCGCTCTTCGGGGTCCCGATGTCGACGAACGCCGCTTCCATCCCGGGCAGCACGTTCTCGACCCGCCCGAGGTAGATGTTGCCGTCGATGGAGCTCGCGTCGTCGGCGGGCCGGCTCACGTAGTGCTCGACGAGCATGCGGCCCTCGAGCACGCCCATCTGCACGGTGCCGTCGCCGCCGACGTGCACGACCATGAGGTAGCGGCCGGTGGGACGGCCCTTGCGCTGCGGGCCCCGCCTCCGCTCGAGGACCTCCTCGTCGAGCTCGAGGGCGTCCTCGAGGCCGAGGTCGGCGGTGACGACCTCGGCCGCT
>CALEDW010000027.1 GCA_937949585.1 uncultured Acidimicrobiia bacterium | reverse complement strand
CTCGAGTGGGAACCGACCTCGAAACCGGCGCGGGCGAGACGGCGGGCGCCGTCCCAGCCGGTCATGAGCGCGCCGGTGGGGTCGTCGCCGACCGGGTCGAGCTCGGCGACGATCTCCTCGAGACGGGCGAGGCGCTCGTCGTGGCGCAACGGGAGCAGATGGGCGGAGATGCGGCGGCGGGCGGCCCGCCGCTCGGCGTCGTCGCCGAGGGGGATCCGCTCCCCGGCGACCGTCACGTCCGGGCGCCGGGCGGCGTGGCACGCCCAGGCGAGCCGCTCCCACCAGGGGCGCGCCGTGCCGTCGAGGAACTCGGGCACCAGGAAGAACGTGGCCGGCACCCCGGCCGCGGCGAGGACCTCGGCGGCGAGCTCCACGTTGTCGGCGTAGCCGTCGTCGAAGGTGAGCGCCACGGCCCGGGGCCCGAGACGCCGCCCGTCGGCGAGGCGCGCCAGGGCCTCCCCCACCGGGTACGGCCGGGCGAACCGGGCCACGAACCGCACCTGGGCCCGGAACCCCTCGATGCCCTCGGGGCCGCCGAGCGGGAACGCCGGGGTGTCGGCCACGTTGTGGTAGCCGAGCACCAGCAGCCGGTCGATCACGCCCCTCCCTCCCCGCCGCGTTCGCCGGCGCCGTCGGGCACGGGAGGCGCCGGTGCCGCCGGCGCCGCCGGTGCCGGCGCGACCTCCCGGGCGTGCACCGGGATCGTCTCGCCGAGCCGGCCCCGCCACCCGTCGGCCGCCCCCCGCACCAGCAGCCCGAGCTTTCGGACCTTGTGCCGCTCGGACAGCACGATCCTGGAGGCGAGCTTGGTGAGGGCGGTGACCGCCCGGCGGGTCCGCCGCCCGACCGGGCCGTCGCGTTGCACGTGACGGCGCAGGTACACGACGTTCCGGGCCTCGTAGTAGGCCTTCCAGGCCGGGCGCTCCCCCACCGAACGGGCCGCCTCGTGGGTGGTGCGGGCCTCCTCGACGATCCGCTGCGGGATGCCGTTCGCCTTCATCCGCTCCCGCAGGTACTCGGTGTCCTCCGCCCACCAGAACAACCGGGTGTCGGGCAGCCCGGCCCGGGCCACCGCCTCGGCCGGGACCAGCACCCCCACCCAACCGGCGGTGGCGAGGCGGCGGCCGGAGGGCCGTTCGGTGCACACCGGGAACCACACCGTCGGCTCGGGCGCCGAGCGGTGCGCGGCCCACAGGTGCCCGAGGCAGTCGGGGGCGACCTCGGTGTCGTCGTCCATCACCCAGGCGGCCTCCAGGCCGGTGGCGGCGAAGCGGGCCAGCCCGGCGGCGTGCCCACCGGCAGGACCGCCGTTGTGGTCGAGGCGCACCACCTCCACGGCGACGTCGGGGGCGGACCCGGCCGGCAACACCGGAGCGGCGGGGGGCTCGGAGGCGTTGTCGACGACGATCACCCGGGCCGGGCCGGGGTCCGCGGCGGCGAGGGAGGCCAGGCAGCGGGACAGCGCGACCGGCGCGTTGTGGGTGAGCACGCACGCCGCCACCGGCAGCCGGACGGTCACGCCGGGCGCCCCAGGTGCGCGAACCCGGGCCACAGGGCCGGGTCGATCTCGGGCCAGGCCCGCACCAGCGCCTCCACCTCCGGCTCGTAGGCCGCGACGAGCTCCGCCCGCTGGTGCGCGTCGAGCACCACCTTCTCGCCGGCGGTGCGGTTGGCCGGGGCGTCGAGGCGTCCGGGCCGGAACGACGGGTCGAGCCCGCAGAACGCGTAGGTGCGGGCGAGCTCCGCGGCCGGCTCCGCGCAGCACCGCTCGTACTGCAACACCAGGATCCGGGAGCGGGGCACGTGGCGTTCCCACCAGGCCAGCTGCGAGGCGTAGCAGCCGATCGCGAAGCTCAACGCGGCGAGGCGAGGATCGTTGCCGTGCCCGCGGCGCAGGAAGTGGGTGAGCCCCGAGCGGTAGCGCTCCACCGGATCGCGCAGCAGCACCAGCAGCCGGGCCTGCGGTGCCGCCTCGGTGAGCAACGCCGGTACCCAGTGCCGGGCGAGGTACGACGGGGTCCACTCGCCGGTCACCTGTGGGCCGACCTCGGGGCGGGGGAAGTAGCGGTGGTACTCGGCGACCCCGGCCGGCCCCCAGGGCCGAAACGCGAACGCGTCGAAGAAGTGGAGCTCCTTGGGAACCCCAGGGGTGGTGGCCGACCCCGGATGGCCCCGCAGCAGCCGGGCCCACCAGGTGGTCCCGGCCTTCTGGGCGCCGATCCCCACCCAGGTTGGCGGCCCGGTGCGCCACCCGGGCGGCACCGCCGGCGGCGGCGGGGTCGGCGCCGGCTCCCACGGTGCAGGACGGCCGGCGAGGCGGCGCCCGGCACCACGGACCCCGGCTGTCAGGCGGCTGGTGATGCCCACCGGCGGACTTCTCCCGACCCACTCGTGCACGCGCGGTGGCCGCGGGCCCGGAACCGCACACGCAGGGTGCCGTTAGTATACGGAGCCGCGTCGCGGTGCCCACCGGGCGACACGCCCTCGGTACGGCGACCGTCACGTTCATCCCCGAGGCGGCAGGGAGACGCGGCGTTGCAGACACCTCGAGCGATCCGCAGGCTCCGACGCCGGCTGCGCACCACGTTCGCCACCCGCAAGCAGCGCCGCCACGCCCTCGTCGGCCCGCTCGCCCTGTGGCGCCAGAAGCGCGACTTCCAGATCGCGTTCCTGCGGGGCCAGGGGCTGCAGCCATCGCACACCCTGTGCGATCTCGGCTGCGGGACGCTGCGCGGCGGCATCCCGATCATCGACTACCTGGAGGCGGGCAACTACACCGGTATCGACGTTCGAGCGGAGGTGATCGAGGAGGCCCGGCGGGAGCTGGCCGAGCATCACCTCGAACACAAGCGACCGGAGCTCATCGCCGCGGCCGACCTGGCCGACCTGCACCTCGACCGTCGCTTCGACGTGATCTGGGCGTTCGCGGTGCTCATCCACATGAGCGACGACGTGCTCGACCGGGCCCTGGCCTTCGTGGCCGGGCACCTGGCACCCGACGGCCGCTTCTTCGCCAACGTGAACCTCGGTGAGCGCCCGTCCGCCCACTGGCGGGGGTTCCCCGTGGTGTGGCGACCCCTGGGCTTCTACGAGGCCGCCGCCGCGGCGGCCGGGCTGGAGGTGACCGACCTGGGGGAGGTGCGGAACTTCGGTCACGTCACCGGCGACGAGCGGGGCGACACCAAGCACATGCTCCTGTTCCGCCCCGCCGACCGGGAGGCCCGGGGGTGACGACGCTCGCCGACCGCGCCCCGGCGCTGCGGGGACCGGACGACCCGCCGGCGGAACCGCCCCGGCACCTGCGCTACCGCCGGCACCTGCACCTGTGGTCGGCGATGCGAGAGCTGGCCGGGGCCCGCCACATCATCCGCACCCTGGCTGAGCGCTGGATCCTCGTGCGCTACAAGCAGGCGGTCCTGGGCATCGCCTGGGTGGTGATCACCCCGCTGCTGTACATGGTGGCGTTCTCGTTGTTGTTCCAACGGGTGGCCAAGGTCGACACCGGGGGGGTGCCGTACAACCTGTTCGTGTACGTCGCCCTGCTGCCCTGGATGCTGTTCTCCTCGTCGGTGGGCAGCGGCACCACGAGCCTGCTCGCCAACATCCCCCTGCTCAACAAGGTGTACTGCCCCCGGGAGGTGTTCCCGATCTCGTTCGTGCTCGCGGCCGGGGTCGACTTCGCGATCTCCACCGCGGTGCTCGGGGTGCTCTTCGCGATCTACCGGTTCCCGCCCGCGGCGACGTCGTACTGGGTGCCGGTGCTGCTGGCGGTGCACCTCACCTTCACGGTCGGGGTGACGCTCATCCTCTCGTCGCTGGTGGTGTACCTGCGCGACCTGCGTCAGATGATCCCGATGCTGCTGCAGATCGGGATCTTCGCCACGCCGGTGGCCTGGAAGTACTCCCAGCTCTCCGAGGCCGGGCAGGTCGCCTACGCGGCGGCGAACCCGCTCGCCCCGGTGATCGACGGGATGCGCCGGGCCGTGCTGTACGGCCAGTCGCCTCGCGGGGCGGCGCTGGCCGTCGGGGCGGCGGCGGCGGCGGTGTGGCTCCTGGTGGGCTACGTGATCTTCAAGCGGCTCGAGACCGGGATCGCCGATGTCGCCTGACGCGGGCGCCGCGGTGCAGGCCGGGGCGGTACGGGCCGAGCACATCTGGAAGCGGTTCCGTCCCGACCGGCAACGACGGCGGGTCGCCGACCGGCTGCAGGTCGCCCGCAGGTTCCTGGCCGGGCACCGCCGCCCCTGGACCTGGGCGCTGCGGGACGTGGGGTTCGGCCTCGAGCCGGGCGAGTCGCTCGGGCTGGTCGGCACGAACGGGTCGGGGAAGTCCACGCTGCTCAAGATCCTCACCCGGGTGATGTACCCGCACTCGGGCCGGGTGCGGGTGGGCGGCCGGGTCGGGGCGCTCATCGAGGTGGCGGCCGGCATCCACCCCGAGCTCACCGGCCGGGAGAACACCTACCTGTACGGCACGCTGCTGGGCCTCACCCGGGCCGACGTGACCCGCCGCTTCGACGACATCGTCGCCTTCGCCGAGCTCGAGCGGGCCGTCGACCGGCAGGTGAAGTACTACTCGTCGGGCATGAAGATGCGGCTGGGGTTCGCGGTGGCCGCGTACCTGGAACCCGACGTGCTGCTCGTCGACGAGGTGCTGTCGGTCGGCGACGCCAGCTTCCAGCAGCGCTGCCTCGACCGGATGCGCGAGGTGCTCGCCGCCGGCACCACCCTGATCTACGTCTCCCACGACCTGCCCACCGTCGAGGCGACCTGCCAGCAGGGTCTGTGGCTGCACCAAGGGGTGCTGCAGGCGCACGGACCGGTGCGGGAGGTGCTGGACCGGTACCGGCGCGCCGTGGAGGAGCGCATCGAGGGCACCGGCGACCACGACGGACCGGTTCGCCTCGCCGCCGTCGAGTGCACCGGCCCCGACGGCGGCTACGTGCAGAGCAACGAGCCGGTGCGCTTCACGTTGCACCTGGAGGCACAGGCGGCGGCGTCGGCGACGCTGCACCTGGGGATCTGCGAGACCCCCGGGCACCCGATCCTGCTGCTGCGCCGCGACCTGCGCCTCCCGGCCGGGGCCACGAAGCTCGAGTGCACCGTGGAGAGCCTGCCGCTGCCGCGGGGCACCTACTCGGTGTGGATGTCGGTGAGCGGCCACCAGGAGTTCCACGGGGCCGGGCGGCGCGCCCGGGCCACCGACCTGCTGCGCTGGGGCCCGGTGACCGGGCTGGTGGTGGCCGGACCGGAGCTGGAACCGGCGCCGGTGGGGGTGGTGCGGGCCGCGCCGGTGCTGGCCCGCGCCCACTGGGACCAGCAGTAGGTCCGGTGGCCGGTTCCGAGGACACCCGGCTGCGGGTGTGGTGGCGGCTGATCCGCGGGGTCGCGGGGCGGTGGCGCCCGCCGCCGGGCACCGAGGCCGTGCAGGCGTACTGCATGTTCGTGGGGTTCCCACGCTCGGGGCACAGCCTCGTGGGCGAGGCCCTGAACGCACACCCCGACTGCGTCATCGCCAACGAGCTCCACGCCCTGTGGTACCTGCGGGCCGGCGGGCCGGCGGTGAACGCCAACGCCCTGTGGCGGATGATCCTCGACCGGGAACGCACCTTCGCCGCCGACCGCCGGGGCGGGGGCGGCTACGAGTACGCGTTCCCCGGGGCATGGCAGGGCCGGGTACGGACCCTGCGGGTGATCGGCGACAAGAAGGGCGGCACGTCGGCCCTGTGGCTGCGACGCGACCCGGGGCTGTTGGAGCGGCTCCGGGCGGTGGTGGGCGTCCCGTTGCGGGTGGTGGTGGTGACCCGCCACCCGCTCGACAACATCGCGACCCTCGCCGCCCGCCAGCACCAGGAGCCCGACGTCGCGATCGGGGTGTACGAACGTCGTGCCGAAGGTGTGGCCGCCACCCTGGACCGCCTCGCCCCGGACGAAGCGCACGTGGTGGGCTACGAGGACGTGGTGACCGCCCCGGGGGTGGCGCTCCCGGCGCTCGCCCGCTTCCTCGGCGTCGCCGACGAGCCGGCCTGGGTGGCAGCGGTGCGCGCCGGGCTGTTCGCCTCCCCGTCGCGCACCCGGGACCGGGTCGACTGGACCGAACCGCAGCGTGAGCGCGTGGCGGCGCTGTGCGAACGGTTCGGGTTCCTGGCCGGCTACACGGCGGAGGTGTGAGCCGGTGCGGGTGCTGATGTTCCTGCCCCCGGGGGTGACCTTCGGCGACAACTGGGCGCAGGCCGCCGCCCGGGTCGCCGACGTCCGCACCGTCGCCCCGGTGACGGGGCGGCACGGCCCGTCGGTCGGGGGGCCGGCGTTCCTGGGGCGCGACCCGACGCGGGCCGGCGGGTACGAGCTGGTGGTACCCCGGGAGCTTCCCCGGCGCCTGCTCGGCCCGCTCGCCGACACCCCCTGGGTTCGCCGCTCGGCGGCGGCGGTCGCGGCGATCGAGGCGGAGTGGGGTCGCATCGACGTGTTGCACGGCCACTTCTACGCCGCCTGCCGCCACTTCCCGGCGCTGGCCCGCCGCACCGGCGTGCCCTACGTGGTGACCGAGCACTCGTCGAAGCTGACGCGCCGTAACCCCGACCAGGCCGTCACCGCCCGTGGGGTACGGATCGCCCGGGCGGTGTACCGCGACGCGGCGATGGTGATGCCGGTCGCGGCGTCGCTGCTCGCCGCGATCCGGGACCTCGGGATCACCGAGGGCCGCTACCGGGTGGTGCCCAACCCGGTGGACGTCGACCGGTTCCGCCCGCCGACGGCACCGCCGCCGTCACCGCCGGTGCGACTGGCGACCGTCACCCGGTTCGCGCCGGTGAAAGGCAACGACCTGCTGCTCGACGCGGTGGGGACGCTCGTGGCCGACGGTCGCGACGTGACGGTGGAGGTGGTCGGCGACGGGACGGAGCGGGCGGCGCTCGAGGCGCGCCGGGACGCCCTCGGACTCGCCGACCGGGTGCGCTTCCACGGTCGGCTCGACGGCGCCGGGGTGGCCCGGGTGCTGCAGGGCGCGCACGCCTTCGTGCTGGCGTCGCGTTGGGAGAACCTGCCGGTGGCGCTCATCGAGGCGCAGGCGTGCGGGCTGCCGGCGGTGGCCCCCGACGTGGGCGGGGTCCCCGAGGTGCTCACCGGCCCGGCGCTCGGGCAGCGCTTCCGGGCCGGCGACCCGGCGGCGTTGACCGCGGCGCTGCGCACGGTGATCGACGGTCTCGGTACCTACGACCGGGCGGGGATCGCCGCCGCGGCCCGACGCCGCTTCTCGGCCGCGGTGGTGGGCGACGCGCTCGGCGAGGTGTACGCCGCGGTGGCGGCCGCGACGTCGGAGGTACCCGAGGTGCGGCGATGAGCCCCGTGCCGAACCCGGCGCCGCGGGTCGAGGAGCTGCCGGTGGTGGTGCACATCGGCTACCACAAGACGGCCAGCACCTGGCTGCAACGGGTGGTGTTCCCGGCCCAGGCGCGCCTCGTGCGGGTGGTGCAGGACGGCCCGGCCCGCCTCAACCCGTTCGTGCACGCGATCGTCGCGCCGCACGACGCCGACTTCGACCCCGCCGCGGCCCGCACCGCGCTCGACCGCCTGGTGACCGACCGGCTCGCCGCCCGGGCGCACGCCCGGGCCGGTGCCGGGGCCCCCGACGACCCGGGGCCGCCGGTGGTGCTCGTGTCGGCCGAGCGGCTCTCGGGGCACGCCGCCTCCGGGGGCTACGACACGCACCGCATCGCCGACCGCCTCCACGCCGCGCTCGCCGGCCGTGACGTGAAGGTGTGCTGGCTGGTGCGGGAGCAGGCGGCGATGATCGAGAGCCAGTACCGCCAGCTCGTCTCCCACGGGTTCTGCGGGCCGATCGAGGCGCTGTGGTCGGACGAGCCGGGGTGGCGGACGGTCGGGCCGCGGGCCGCGTACTACGAGTACGACCGTCTCGCCGACCACTACGTCGCCCGCTTCGGCCCCGAGCGGGTCGCGCTGTGGGCCTACGAGCACCTCGCCGCGCACCGCGACCGGTTCCTCGCCGAGCTGGCGTCGTTCTGCGGCGTCGAAGGGTTCGGCGGCCTCCGCTCGGAGGACGCCGCCCGAGTGGTGAACCCGAGCCTCCCCGCCCGGGGTCTGTGGCTGCACCGGGCGCTCAACCGGTGGCGGCGCAGCGAGCTGAACCCGTACCCGCCCGTGCACCTCGGCCCGCGCTGGCGGGCCGGGGCGCTGGCCGTCACCCGGCGGCTGCCGACCCGCCGGTCGTTGCTGACCGACGCCCAGCGGCGGGCGATCCGCGACCGGTACGCGGCGTCGAACGCCCGGCTCGCCGAACGCTACGGGATCCGCTTCGACGCCTGAGGCGCCGCAGCGGCGGGCGCCGGTTCACCGTCGGGGTGCAGGCGCCACCACAGCCGGCTGCGGGCCTCCGCCCACAGCCCCCCGGCCCGGCGGGCCGCGGCACGGGCCAGCGCCTCGGCCCGCACGCCGGGCGACGGGCGCTGCGGGGCGCGGGGGTAGCCGAAGTCGGCGAGGGTCCCGCCGGCCAGCGCCTCGAACAGCGCCGCCTCCCGCGGGGTCATCTCGGTGCGCCAATCCCTGATCCCCGGGGTGGGGGGCAGCCGCAGGTTCTGGTGCTCGGCCGGGTCGAGGACCTGCCCGATGATCTCGTCGGCCTTGGCGCTGGTGTCGAGCATCGCCGGGTGGAACTCGAGGTGCAGGAACTCGCACAGGCGCCGGGCGGCGTCCTCGGGATCGGCGACGAGGTGCTCGTAGCGCACCTCCAGGTAGCGCTGTGGACCCAACCCCAACCTGCGGGCGGCACGCCGCCCGGCGCGCACCTGCTCCCGCCACGACAGCACCGCCTCGTCGAAGCGGTCGGAACCCCAGGCCACGGCCCGGCGACTCAACGCGACGTTGCGCCCGTCGCGCACCAGGTGCACGAACACCGCTTCGGGGAACATCGCCACCAGCTGCGGGATGCGCAGGACGTACTTGCCCGTCTTGTTGGCGTAGCGGGGCTTGCCCCGCTGCGCGGCGTAGAGGGCGTAGACCCGTCGCACCGCATCGGGGTAGGCGGCGACCGGCTCGTCGCGCAACGACCGTTCGACCCGGGCCAGGTCCAGACCCCAGCGGGCGAAGCGCTCGTCGGTGGCGAGGTCGGCACAGAACGCGCCGACGTCGAACAGGGGGCCGCGTTCGTAGACGTGACGCCGTCGGGCGTGCGCCACCGCCCAGTGGCTCTCGTAGGGCACCGCGACCTCGGGGTGGGCGTCGAGCATCGCCCGCAGCAGGGTCGTCCCCGAGCGCCCGCACCCGACGATGAAGCAGAACCGGTCCTGTCGGTCACGGAGCGGGGCGGGGGCGGCGGGCGGCATCGGCGGGGCGAACCTAACAGCCGCCGCCGGGTCCGGCGCCCGGCGGCACCTCGCCGCCGGGCCCGAGGTCGTAGCCCAGCTCCCCGAGCGGCAGGGCGGTGCGGGCGGCCAAGCGGCGGTTGGAGGGACCGAACCGTCCCGCGGCCCACCGTTCGACCTGCCGACGCAACCTGCGGTCGGAGGCGTCGCGCAGCCGGGCCGGGACGTGCCGGTCGAGGCGCCGGAACGCCTCCCGGTTCGCGTAGCGCAGGCGGGCCGAGTCGATCGGAGCCGCCGGGTTGAGCCGGTCGCGGAAGGTCACCCAGTTCACCCAGCGCTTGGCGGCGAGCGTGGCACCGCACAGCCCCGGGTTCACGACCTGCGCCGCGGCGTCGCGGATCCGGGGGACGAGCCCGTCGGGCGGCTCGACGGCCGCGAGCCGGTACACCGCGGCGGCGAAGCCGACCGGGTCGGCCCGCAGCTGCTCGTAGGCGAGCACACCGACCCGCTCGGCGCCGAACAAGTCCTGGTAGCGGCCGACGAGGCGGTCGAAGCAGAAGAAGCGGGGATCGACCGCGGGCATGTCCCAACGCGAGGCGCCCGGCGGGTGCAGGTAGGTGTGCAGCGACGTCGCGCCACCCTCCCGTACGTACTGGCGGTAGCAGGACAGCACGTGGTCGCGCTGCTCGCGCACCACGACGAGCACCCGGGCACCGGGGAACACCGCGGCGAGCCGCTCGGCGAGCCGGGCCGCGTCGTAGCCCCCGGCGTGGGGGCTGCCGGAGAGCCGCTCGTGGCTCACCACCGGGATCGTCGGGCCGCCGGCGTGCGGGGCCGGCCGGGCCAGTGCGTCGAGCCGGGTGCGGGTGCGGCCCGGGTCGAAGTCCCAGTCGGTGGCGTCGATGAGCGTCTCGGCGAAGGGGATCCGCTCCCAGGGCTGATGGAACGGAGCGGCGCCGAACACGGTCTGCTCGAGCCACGTGGAGGCCGTCTTGTAGTAGCCGACGTGCAGCAACGGGGCCGGGGTCGTCGGGGTGTCGCTCACCGGTCGGACCCCTGCGCTCGGTGCCCGAGTCGACGGCGGTCGCGGGCGCGCCGGAGCCGGGCCCGCAGGCGGCGCCACCGGAGGCGGGCCCACCAGCGCGTCCGGTGACCGGCTGCGACCAGGCGCTGCGTCGGCCGGGGCCGCACCCCCGAGGGGGGATACGCGAACGCCTCGAGCAGGTCGGCGGTGAGCAGCTCGACGGTCGCGACCTCGCGGCGGGGAGCGGTGGGCCACCGGGGACCGTCCCGGCGCAGCGGCTCGCGGATCCCACCGAGGTGCCCGGCGACCCGCAGCCCGCCGAGCAGCTCGTCGGCCCGCTCGTGGTAGCGCAGCATCGCCGGGTCGTAGTCGACGTCGAGGAGCGCGCAGATCCGACCGAGCACGGGCTCGGGATCGGCGACGAGATCTTCGTAGCGCACGGTGATCACCCGGTCGGGACCGAGCTCGGCGGCGAGCTCCCGGCCCCGCCCGGCGTGGCGGCGCCAGTACAGCGCGGCGTCGGGGAGCCGGTCGGGCCCGAACGGGGCCCTCACGATCGACGGGGCGACGTCGCGGGGGTCGCGCACGAGGTGCACGAAGCGCGCCGCCGGGATCGCCTGGGAGATGAGGTCCATCTGCAGCACGTGGAACGGGGTCTTGTCGGCCCAACGGTCCTTGCCCCTGACCGCCGCATAGGTGCGGTAGGCGTCGGTCAACGCGTCGCCGACGGTGCGGGGCGGCCGGTGGGCCCAGCGCTCGGCCAGGACCCCGGGCTCCAGCCCCCACTCCCCGAAGGAGGCGAAGCGGGCCAGGTCGGCGAGGAGCGCCTCGGTACACAGCGCGCCGGGCGGCCCGTAGCGGTCGGCGTCCCGCAGCATCGGCACGACGAAGTAGCTCTCCGGCGGGACGGCGACGCGGGGATGGGCGTCGAGCATCGCCCGCAGCAGGGTCGTCCCCGAACGCCCGCACCCGACGACGAACAGGAACGGTGGTGCCGCCGGCCCGGTGTCGACACCGTCGGACCGGCCCGGGAGCGCATCGGACCGTCGGGCCGGGCCGGGGGAGGCGCTCACCGGTCGAACTCCGCCAGCAGCTCGGCCCAGGCGTCGGCGACGACGTCGAGCTCGTAGCGGGCCATCGCCCACGGGCGCGCCGCGGCGCCGAGCCGATCGGCGACCGGCAGGGTGGCGGCGACCGCCTCGGCGAGGTCCCGCACGAGCTCCGCCTCCGCACGACCGGCACGATCGGGGACGAGCGTGCCGGTCGTGCCGTCGACGACCACCGCCGGGGTGCCGCCCACCGCCGTGGCGACCACCGCCCGCTGCGTGAACGCCGCCTCGATGCACACCGCGGCGATGCCTTCGGTGGCGCTCGGGAGGAGCAGCAGGTCGGCGGCGGCGAGCGCCGGTGCCGGGTCGGGCAGCGTCCCGACGAAGTGGACGCGGCCGGGGGCGACCTCGGCGGCGAGCGCCTCGAGCCGGGCCCGTTCGGGCCCGTCGCCGACGAACACCAGGTGCACCCCGTCGAGGCGGGCCACCGCCCGGAGCGCGGCGCCGGGGCGCTTCTCGACCGACAACGCCCCGCACACCACCACGGTCGGCACGCCCGGTGCCGGCCACGGCCCACCGAGGCGCGCCCGGCTCGCGTCCCGTTCGGCGGCCCCGGCGGGCGGGAACCGCTCGGCCGGGACCCCGGTGGGGATCACCCGGATCCGCTCGGCCGGGACGCCGAGGCGTGTGTGCAGCACCTCGGCGGCACCGGGCCACAACGCCACCACGCGCTCGGCGCGCCGCAGGTACGCCCGGACCCGGGCGGCGCGGGCGGCACCGGCCGTCCAGTGCGCCGGGTCGCCGATGTTGCGGTAGACGAACCCGCGCCGTGCGGGCGACGACCCGGGCGCCCGGAGGCGGGGACGTCCGAGGGTGACGAGCGCCGCCGCGGGCACGGCGGCCGATCCGTGGGCCACGAGGACCGGCGGGCCGTCGGCCTCGGCGACCGCATCGGCGCGACCGGGGCGCGACCCGACGCCCGCGTCGGCGTCGCCTGGAGCGGGGCCGGGTCCGGTGGGGAGCGCGACCGGTGACGGCGGCCGGGGCGGTGTGCGCCCCGGGCCGCCCCGGCTGAGACGCCGCAGGTGCCGCAGCGCCCGCACGGTCCCGGCGGCCCGGGCGAGACCGTGCCGCCCGCCGGGGCCACCGAGGACGGGATGCCCGAGACCCGAGCCGTGGCGGGCGGGGGCGAGCGCGACGAGCGCGTCGGGCCGGCCCCGCCGGTGCAGGGCACCGACGAGGTCGGTGGCGAACACCTCGGCGCCCCGCCGGTCGTTGGAGGCGATCACGTGGAGGGCCGGTCTCATGCCGATCCGCCCGGCGTGGGCGGCCCGCCCGACGCCGCCCGGCCCACCGGCCCGGCCCCGGTACGAAGCGGCGAGGGCCGGAGGCGCAGCTCCACCCGCCGCCCCTCCGGGCTCACCCGGTCCCAGCGGCGAGCGGCGAGCGCCCGGACGCCGGCCCGCAGGAGCGCACCCGGGCGGGGGGCCCGCAGGACCTCCGCGTCGGTGCGGGACGGTTCGCCGGGCATCCGGGCCCCCGCCCGCAACGCCCGCACCACCAGTGCCGGGAGGTCCACCGACCCGAGGTACACCCGGTCACGGGTGGCGACGTAGGAGCCGCCGACGGTGGCGAACCAGGCCTTGGCGAGCACGATCCCACCGTCGAGCCGGTCGGTGAGCCGCTGCAGCGTCGCCGCCGCCAGCGGATCACCCCGCGCGACCTCCCAGAAACAGGGTGGGCCACCCCGGTACACGAGCTCGTCGTCGTGATGGAACGACCAGACGCCCAGCGGGGCCGCCTCGAGGATCTCCCCGCGGATGATCCCGAACCCGAACCGCAGCATCACGTCGGGCCGCCAGCTGCGGATCCGGGCGATCACCGCCGGGTCGAAGTGCTCCGACCATCGCCCCCGCCGGTGCGGCACCGTGACCACGACCGGCACCCCCTCCCACAGGTCGTCGGCGGCGACCGGCGCCGCGGCCCGGCAGCGCCGTGCCACCCAGGCGTCGGCGTAGAGCTCCCAGGCACCGTCGGGTCGGCGGAACACCTCGGCGACACGGGCCACCGGGGCACGACGCGGCCGGACCCGGCCGTCGTCCACCC
>CALEDW010000026.1 GCA_937949585.1 uncultured Acidimicrobiia bacterium | reverse complement strand
CGCCCTGGACCGCCACGGCGAGACGCACCGAGGTCACCCCGGGGGTGCGGGTGGTGCGCTGCAGCACCACGAGGCCGAGCCCGGCCCCCACCCCGAACACCGCGATGAGCGCCCCGAACTCGGCGCTGGTGGCTCCGAGCGTGTCCTGCACGAACACGATCCCCACCGAGAACAGCACCCCGATCCCCAGGGCGGCGGCACCCAGGACCGGGAGCACGAGCCGCACGAACGGGATCCGCAGCGCAGCGAGGAAGCCGCCGGTCGGGTCGGGTGCCGGCTCGGACCCCGCCGCGAGCCCACCCGGGACGGCTGCCTCGGTCGCCGCACCGGAGCCGACGGGCGGCGGGGGATCCACGAGCGCGATCCGCCGCAGCATCACGTAGGACACCCCGAACGTCGCCGCGTCCAGCCAGAACACCACCGCGAACACCCAGCGGGAACCCAGCCCCGCGGCGCCCAGCACGGCGGCGACGACCGCGTAGGCCACGGCGCCGAGCGGGATGGCACCGTAGGAGGAGCCCAGCACCACCGAGTTCGCGGTCTCCAGCTGGTCGTCGCCGACGAGATCGGGGATCGCGGCGTCGCGGGCGGGCAGGAACAGGATGCTGGCCACCTCGAGGAGGAAGGCCAGGACGTACACCCAGGCCACGAACGGCAGGACGGGGATCGCAGCGACGATCCCGACCCGCACCAGGTCCATCGCCAGCATCGTGCGCAGCCGGCCCGCCCGGCGGGTGAAGCGACCGGCGAGCGGCCCGGCAACCATCGCCGGCGCCAAGCGCAGCACCAGCACCCCGCCGACGGCGGCGGAGGACCCGGTGAGCTCCAGCACGAGGGCCATGAGCGCGACCGTCCCCATCCAGTCGCCGAGCGCCGAGACCCCCTGGCCGACCAGCAGGCGCCGGAAGTCCGGCCGGGCCCACAGCGCCCTCACGCCCGCTCCTGGGGGTCGCGGTCGAACAGCACCCGGTGCAGCACCACCCGGCCGGTCCAGGCCGCCGGCGGGGCGTTGCCCAGCGTGCGCTTCACCAGCATGGGTACGACCACCGCGGTGGCCGCCGCGGCCCCCGGCCCGCCGCGGCGGCGGGTGAGTAGCGGGACGAGCCCGAGCGCGGCGAGCAGGGATCCGAGCCCGGTCTGGCGGGCGAGGCGGCCCAGGGCCAGCCCGGCGAGGACGAGCGCGGCGCCGGCCGGGTCCTGCACCCCGAGGGCGCCGATCGCCGGTGACAGCCCCCGGCCCCCCGCCCCGCCGAGGAACACCGACCAGTTGTGGCCCGCCACCGCCGCCCCGCCTGCAGCCGCGGCGAGGTAGGGGCGCTCCGGACCGGCGAGGCGGGGCCCGACCGCTCCTTTGGCCACCTCGAGGATCCCGGCCACCGCCAGCGGCCCGAACCCGGCCACCTCGTAGAGGGCGGTGCCCGAGACGGTCCCGGTCCCCACCCGTCGCAGGTCGGTGGCGCGCAGCACCCGCGCCGCGATCTGCGCGAACGGCACCGAACCGGCGAGGTAGGCGACCGCGAGCACCTGGGTCGGCGCGGGCCGTCGCGGCATGCCTCCCTCCCCCGGTCGCGTCGAGCGGCAAAGATTACGCACCGCCGCCCTCGGGGAGCCTCGCATGCCCGTCGCCGTGATCACCGACAGTGCCGCCGCCGTCCCCCCGGAGCTTGCGGCGCACCTTCGGATCCGGGTGGTGCCGATGCTGCTCACGGTGGACGGCCGCTCGTGCCGGGACGGGGAGCTGCCGCTCGAGGCCGTGCTGGCCGCCCGCGAGGTCACCACGTCCGGGCCGACCCCGACGCAGCTCGCCGAGGCGATCCGGGAGGCCGACACCGGCGACGGGGTGCTGGTCTGCACGGTGGCCCGCACGATGAGCAGCACCTACGACGCGGCGCGCCTGGCCGCCGAGCACGTCGGAGGGGCCGTCGCCGTGCTGGACACCCAGACCGCCGCCGGCGCCGAGGGCCTCGTCGCCACCCACGCCGCCCGTACCGCCCTGGACGGCGCGGGACTGGCCGACGTGGTCGACGCCGCGAACCGGGTGGTGCAACGGGTTCGCCTCGTCGCCACCCTCGACTCGCTCGACCGGCTCGTGGCCTCGGGGCGGGTACCCCAGGTGGCGGCGTGGGCGGGGCGGCTCCTGCACGTCCAGCCGTTGTTCGAGTTCCGGGCCGGGTCGGTGCGCCGCTTGCGCCCGGCGTTCACCCGCGACGCCGCGCTCGAGCGGATCATCAGCGCCTGGCGCCGGTCGCGCCCACCCGATAGGGATCCGCCGGTGCACGTCGCAGCGCTCCACGCCCTCGATCCCGGCGACGCCGAGTGGCTCCTCGACCACCTCCGCAAGGAGGTCGAGCCGGCCAGCGCGTTCGTGGGGGAGTTCTCGGCGGTGATGGTCGCCCACACCGGACCCGGGCTCGTCGGCCTGGCTTGGTGGTGGGAGAGCTGAGCGCTCAGGCCGGCCGCGCCGACCGGTCGCCGAGCACCTGCGCCGACCGGTCACCGAGCCGCTGCACTACCCAGGCCAGCGCCCCGCCGAGGGCCTCACGGGCCCGGTCGTCGAAGCCGTGTCCCATCCCGGGCACGATGCGCAGCACCGCCGTCCCCCCGGCGGCGTCGTGGAGGTCGCGGGCGGCCTGCGGGCCGATGAACCGGTCGGCTGCGCCGTGCACGATCGCCACCGGGCTGCGCAGCTCCCCGATGAGCTCCGCCGGCTGCGGCGGCTTCGTCCACGCCGGGGCCACCCGCACCCGCAGCCATCGTTGCGCCAGGCACCGTCCGGGCGGGGTCCGGGTGAGCAGCGTCACCGCGACCGCCGACGGGGTTCGGGGGAGATCCCAGCGCGCCGGGCAGCTGAGCAGCACGAGCCCGTCGGCACCGGCACAGCTGGTGGCGTGGCGCAGTGCCGCGACCGCCCCCATGGAGGCCCCGATCACCACGACCGGCTCGCTGTGCGCGGCTCGGGCGAAGCGGACGGCGGCGTCTACGTCGTGACGTTCGAGGTCGCCGAGGGTGGAGCGTCCCGTCGAGGCGCCGTGGCCTCGCGCGTCGAACGCCACCACCGCGTAGCCACGGTCGCGCAGGTGCTCGGCGGTGGCGGCCACCTGGCGATCGCGGATCGAGCCGGTGAACCCGTGGACGAGCACCACCGCCGCCGCCGGGTCGGGGGCCGGCAGGTACCGGGCGGCCAGGCGCTCGCCGTCGGAAGTCCGCAGCTGCAGCGTCCGGCTCATGACCCGGCGCTGGCCAGCAGGTCGTGACGGTGCATGGTTCGGCGGAACCACACCACCGACGCGCCGATCGCCGCCACGGTGAGGCTGCCGGTGGCCAGGGGTCGGGCCACGACGAACGTTCCGAGGGACTGGCTGAACAGCAGCCAGGCGGTGAGCCCGGCGTTGGCGAGCAGGACCCCGGCCCACAGCACCGACAGCCGGCGGAAGAACCGGCGCACGGCGGGATGCCGGGCGAAGCCGTCGGGCATGGGGCAGAAATCGTGGGCGAGCCGCTCGGCGAGCGGGTGCCCTGCCGGCACGGAGGCCAGGAACGTCCCCGCCACGAGGACGGTCCCCAGGGTGGGCTGCAGGAAGTAGACGACCATCGACCCGGTGGCCAGCGCGATCGCTGCCCGGGCCGTGCCGGTGAGCGCGCCGATGAGCAGCAGCCCCGGGACGCGGCGGCGGCGCACGAGTCGGCGCAGGATCGCCAGGTACGACCAGCCGAGCCCCACCCCCAGCGCCCGCCACGGCCCGAGCAGGTGCAGCGCGGCGGCGAAGAGCACCACGGGGACGACGGTGCCCTCGACGACGTTCGGCGCGGCATGGCGCGCCAGCGACGCGAGGTGGGGGATCCGGAAGCGGACCATGGCCTCGGTCATCGCATCCAGCTCGGCATCCTCGGCGGCATCCCGGTCGGGTCGGCGGGACCGTCACCGGCGGCGCAGGACCGGCGATGACCACGGGGAGTGTAGAGCCCGGCTCTGTGGGGTGGGAACTTGACACCTCGGCGCCGGCGGCTGGGCCGGTGCCGGTCGGGTGGTGCCGGCGGGCCGAGCAGGCCAGATGGTCCGAGCGGCGCCGGGGACGGCGTAGCCTCCCGGCGTGGCACCGGCCGGACGGCGGCTCGTCGTCCTCGCGCTCGCCGCGGCGCTGCTCGCCCCCCTCGGACCCGTCGCGGCGCCGGCGCCGGCGGCCGGGGGCGGGATCTGGGAGCCGTTGGGCGGTCCCCGGATGGTCGGCGAGCCGGCGGCATCGTCGTGGGGCCCGGGCCGCCTCGACGTGGTGGTGCGCGACGGGTCGGGCCGCCTGCACCGCCGCTGGTTCGAGGGTGGTTGGAGCGGCTGGCAAGACCTGGGAGGCATGGCGACGTCCGCGCCCGCGATCGTCTCCTGGGGGCCGGGGCGGCTGGACCTGCTCACCCGCGGGGCCGGAGGGAGCCTGTGGCACCGGGCCAAGCCGCCGGGCGGGGCGTGGTC
>CALEDW010000025.1 GCA_937949585.1 uncultured Acidimicrobiia bacterium | reverse complement strand
GGAGGGGCTGGAGGCGGAGCCCGGCGCGCTCGACGCCGTGGCCCGGGCCGCGGGCGGCTCGGTGCGCGACGCCCTGTCGATCCTCGAGCAGGTGCTCAGTCACCGGCCGGGACCGGTGACCGAGGCCGGGGTACGGGAGGCGCTCGGGCATGCACCCATGACGCTGCGCCTCGACGTTGCCCATGCGATCGCCGCCGAGGACCCGGCCGGCGCGCTGGCGGCGGTGGCCCGGCTGCTGGAGGCCGGCCACGACCCCCGCCGGGTGGCGGAGGACCTGCTGCGCAGCCTGCGGGACGCATTCGTCCTCACGGTCGGTCGAGGGGCCGTCCCGGTCGACGCCTCCGACGACGAGCGGGCCGCGCTGGCCGAGGTGGGCGCCGCGCTCGGCGAGCGGGCGCTGGTGCGGGCCATCGAGACCCTCGGCGAGGCGATCGTCGACATGCGCGGCACCGACGCCGTCGACCCGACGCTCGCCCTCGAGGTGGCGGTGGTGCGCCTCGCCCGCCGGGACGTGGGCCCGGCCCTGGCCGCGCTGGCCGAACGGGTGGAACGGCTGGAGCGGGCGGTCGCCGGGGACACCGTGGTGCCCGGCCCGTCGCCTGCACCGGGGCCGGCGCGACCGGAGGCGACGGGCCGCCCCCGCCCGTCGGTGGCGCAAGCGCCGGATCGGACTCCCGTGCCGCCCCCCGCGGCGTCCGCTCCCGATCCCCTCCCCGAGGCCGGGGCACCGGCCGGCCGCCCCGTCCCGATCTCCGGCGCGGCGCCGCCCGACCCCGCCCAGGCGGAAGTGGCGGCGGGCGGGGACGCACCGGTCACCTTCGATCTCGACGAGGTGATCCTGGCCTGGGAGCAGGTCCTGGCCGGGCTCGCCAAGGGGTTGCAGGTCAGCGTCCAGGAGGCCCAGCCCGTCGCGGTGGAGGGCAACGTCATCGTCTTCGGCGTGTCCCCCCGCCAGATCGACCTGGTGAAGCCCCGGTTCCAGCGGGAGGCCCACCTCATCCGGGAGCGGTTCATCGCGGCGCTCGGAGCGCCCCCGCGCTTCAAGTTCACCACCCGTGAGTTCACCGCCCCGGTTCCCCCGCCGCCGGTGCCCGACCCGCCGGCGGCCGAGGTCCCCGAGGCCCCCGAGACCGTCGAGACCGTCGAGACCGTCGATCTGGACGCGTTCACCGGTAGCGGCCCCGACGGTCCGGCGAGCACCGTCGGTCGCCTGCAGGAGACGTTCGGCGCCACGATCGTGGAAGAGCTGCCGAGAACCTAGGAGCGTCCGTGGCCAAGCAGAAGCCGACCGGCAACCCCATGCTGCGCCAGGTGCAGAAGATGCAGGAGGAGATGCTCGCCGCCCAGGAGGCACTCGCCGCCGAGACGGTGGAGGCCTCGGCCGGGGGCGGGGTGGTTCGGGCCACCGTCACCGGCACCGGCGAGCTGCGGGCGGTGAAGATCGACCCGGCGGTCGTCGACCCCGACGACGTGGAGATGCTCGAGGACCTCGTGGTCGCGGCGGTCACCGAGGCGATGCGCCAGGCCCAGGCCCGGCAGGCGGAGCGGATGGGGGGGCTGACCGGCGGGCTCGATCTCTCGGCCTTCGGTCTCTGACCGGGGGTGGGCGTCTACGAGGAGCCGGTAGCGCAGCTCATCGACGAGCTCGGCCGCCTCCCCGGCATCGGGCCGAAGTCGGCGCAGCGGATCGCCTTCCACCTCCTCAAGGTGCCCGCCGACGACGCCCGGCGGCTTGCCCGGGCCATCGAGGAGGTCAAGGAGCGCATCGGCTGGTGCCGCCGGTGCTTCAACCTCGCCGCCGGCGAGTACTGCGCGATCTGCACCGACCCCCGGCGCGACCCCCACCTGCTGTGCGTGGTGGAGGAGCCCCGCGATCTCGTGGCCATCGAGCGCACCCGGGAGTTCCGGGGGCGCTACCACGTGCTCGGTGGGGCGATCTCACCCATCGAGGGGATCGGCCCAGAGCAGCTCCACGTCGGCGAACTGGTGGCCCGGGTGCGCGACGAGGAGGTGAGCGAGGTGATCCTGGCCACCAACCCCAACACCGAAGGGGAGGTCACGGCCATGTACCTGGCCCGGCTGCTCGAGGGGCGGGCGGTCCGGGTGACCCGCCTGGCCAGTGGGCTCCCCGTCGGGGGTGACCTGGAGTACGCCGACGAGGTGACGCTGGGGCGGGCCCTCGAGGCCCGCCGGCTCGTCGAGCCCTGACCCCCGGCGCCGGTCCGGCGGTCCGCTCAGAGCTCGGCGAGGGCCCGGGTGATGATCTTGCCGACGGCCTCGGTCTCGGTGAGGAACCCGTCGTGGCCTGAGATCGACTGGATGACCTCCACCCCGTGGTTGCGGGGGATCAGCGCGGCGAGCTCGTGCTGGAGGCGCAGCGGGTAGAGCCGATCGGAGGACACCCCGGCGATCACCACGTCTGCGGTCACCCGGGCCAGCGCGGCGGCGATCCCGCCGCGGCCCCGCCCTACGTCGTGGTGGTTCATCGCCCGGGACAACACGATGTAGCTGTTGGCGTCGAAGCGGCGGGCGAGCTTCAGGCCGTGGTACTCGAGGTAGGACTCCACGGCGTAGCGACCACCCTCGAGCGGCTGCTCGTCTCCCTGGTGCCCCCGGCCGAAGCGCAACTCGAACTCCTCCTCGGACCGGTAGGAGACCTGTCCGATGCCCCGGGCCACCGACATCCCCCGCCACGGGCCCTCGGGGAGGTCGTAGTAGTCGCCCCCGGCGAAGTTGGGGTCGAGCCGGATGGCGCGGATCTGCAGGGAGCAGAGCGCGATCTCCTCGGCGCTGGCTTGCGCGCCGGCGGAGATCACCACCGCCCGGCGGAGCCGGTCGGGGAAGCTCACCGCCCACTCCAGCACCCGCTGGCCTCCCATCGACCCACCGATCACGCAGGCGAAGCGCTCGATCCCCAGCGCGTCGGCCAGTGCCGCCTCCACCACCACCTGGTCGCGGATGGTGACCATCGGGAAGCGCGAGCCGTAGGGGTGCCCGGTGCGCGGGTCGGTGGAGGCGGGACCGGTGGTGCCCTGGCAGCCACCCAGCACGTTCGGGCACACCACGAAGAACCGGTCGGTGTCCACGGCCCGGCCCGGTCCGACCACGCCGTCCCACCACCCGTCCTGGGGATGCCCCGGCCCGGCCGGTCCGGCGCAGTGCGAGTCGCCGGTGAGGGCGTGCTCGATGAGCACGGCGTTGGAGCGGTCGGGGGCCAGGGTGCCCCAGGTCTCGTAGGCGACCGTCACGTGCTCCAGGGTGCCCCCGGCCTCCAGGACGTGCGGGCGGGCGTCGAAGAGCGTGACGAAGCGCCGGCGTCCCGGCGGGTCGCCGGACCGCCACGCCCCGGTGACCGGGGGGATGCCGGCGTCGGTCATGGCGCCGGGCTCAGGCGCCCTTGGCGCCCCGGAACCCGGCTTCGAGGTCGGCGAGGATGTCGTCGAGGGTCTCGATCCCGACCGATAGCCGTACCAACTCCGGGGTCACGCCGGTGGCCCGCTGCTCCTCGGGCGAGAGCTGCTGGTGGGTGGTGCTGGCCGGGTGGATGGCCAGGGTACGGACGTCGCCGACGTTGGCCAGGTGGCTGCACAGCTCCAGGCTGTCGATGAACCGTCGTCCGGCCTCGAGCCCGCCTTTGATCCCGAACGCGACGATCGCCCCGCACCCGTTGGGCAGGTACCGCCGGGCCCGGTCGTGCCACGGGCTGGACCGCAGCCCCGGGTAGGCGACCCAGCCCACCTCGTCCCGGGACTCCAGCCACTGCGCGACGGCCAGGGCGTTCTGGGAGTGGCGTTCCATCCGCAGGCTCAGCGTCTCGAGCCCCTGGAGGAACAAGAACGCGTTGAACGGCGACACCGCCGCCCCGAGGTCACGCTGGTACTGCAGCCGCGCCTTCAGGATGTAGCGGGCCGGTCGCAGCGGCTCGGGCAACTCGGCGAACACGAGGCCGTGGTAGGAGGGGTCCGGCTCGGTGAAGCCCGGGAACCGGCCGCTGCCCTCGTAGTCGAAGCGGCCGCCGTCGACGATCACCCCGCCGATCGAGGTGCCGTGCCCCCCGATGAACTTCGTGGCCGAGTGGGTGACGATGTCGGCCCCCCAGCGCAGTGGCTGGCACAGGTACGGCGTGGCCAGCGTGTTGTCGACCACGAGGGGGATGCCGTGCTCGTGGGCGACACCGGCGATGCCCTCGAGGTCGAGCACGTCCCCCTTGGGGTTGCCGATCGTCTCGCCGTAGAAGGCCTTGGTGTCCGGGCGGACCGCCCGCCGCCACGCGTCGAGGTCGTCGGGCTCGTCGACGAAGTCCACGTCGATGCCGAGCTTCGGGAACGTGTAGTGCAGCTGGTTGTAGGTCCCGCCGTAGAGGGAGGCGCTCGAGACGACGTGCCCGCCTCCCTCGGCAAGGTTGAACAGGGCGATCATCTGGGCGGCCTGCCCGCTGGCCGTGGCCAACGCCCCCACGCCACCCTCGAGGGCGGTCATGCGCTCCTCGAAGACCGCCTGGGTGGGGTTCATGATCCGGGTGTAGATGTTGCCGAGCTCCTCGAGCCCGAAGAGCGCGGCGGCGTGGGCGGTGTCGCGGAACTGGAACGACGTCGTCTGGTAGATCGGCACCGCCCGGGCACCGGTGGTGGGGTCGGGTGCGGCACCGGCGTGGATCTGGCGAGTCTCGAAGCCCCAGTCGGCCATGTCCTGTGTGCTCCTG
>CALEDW010000024.1 GCA_937949585.1 uncultured Acidimicrobiia bacterium | reverse complement strand
GGCTACACCCGCGACCTGCCCCGCTACCTGCAGGCGGCCTTGCCGGCGGTGGCCGGCCGGGGCGTGAAGGTGGTGACGAACGCCGGCGGGATCAACCCCACCGCCGCCACCCGGGCGGCGCTGGAGACGGCGGCGGCGCTGGGGATCCGGGGCCTGCGCGTCGCCACCGTGCTCGGCGACGATCTCATGGCCCGCCGCGACGAGCTCGCCGCCCGCAGCCGCTCCCACCTCGCCCACCTCGACACCGGCGAGCCGTTCTCGGCCCTGGGCGCCGAGCCGCTGTTCTTCTCCGCCTACCTCGGCGCCTTCCCGATCGCGCGGGCGCTCGACGAGGGCGCCGACGTCGTGATCACGGGGAGGGTCGCCGACGCCGCGCTGTTCCTCGGACCGCTCATCCACCGCTTCGGCTGGTCCCCCACCGACTGGGACCACCTCGCCGCGGGAACGCTCGTGGGACACCTCTTGGAGTGCTCGGGCCAGGTCGCCGGCGGGAACTTCTCCGGGGAGTGGTGGACGATCCCCGATCCCTGGCTCCTCCCCTACCCCGTCGCCGAGGTCGACGCCGACGGCACCGCCGTGATCACCAAGCCGCCTTCGAGCGGCGGTCGCGTCGACGTCGACACCGTGCGCCACCAGCTGCTGTACGAGGTGCACGACCCCGCCGCCTACCTGCACCCCGACGTGGTCGCCGACTTCACCAGCGCCACCTTCGAGGACCTCGGTGGCGACCGGGTGCGGGTGAGCGGCACGACGGGCCGTCCCGCCACCGACACCTACAAGGCACTCCTCGCCCACCACGCCGGCTGGGCCGGCGAGACCCGGGTCGCCTTCTCCTGGCCCGACGCCTGGGAGAAGGCGCGGGTCACCGCCGCCATCTTCGTGGAACGGGTGCGCATGGCCGGCCTGGAGGTGGCCGAGTGGCACTTCGAGTACTGGGGGGTCGACGCGCTCGGCGGGCCCACCGTGCCCCACGACCCGGCCTGCGAGCCCCCCGAGTGCGTGCTGCGAGTGGCATGGCGCTGCAGCGACCCCAAGGTCGCGGCGCGGGTGGCCCGCGAGATCGTGCCGCTCACCCTGTCGGCCCCGCCGGCCGGGCTCACCGGGATGGGCCGGGGCATGGCCGGCGGTGCCCCCAGCGAGCTCCTCGGGATCTGGCCGACGCTGGTGGACAAAGACCTCGTCGACCCGTACGTCACCGTCACCATGGAAGAGTCCTGACGTGGCGTCCCCGGAACCCCGGAACGGTCCCCGCGATCCCTCCCCCCCCAGCGTTCGGCTCCGCCTGCGCGACCTGTGCGGCTACCGGGCCGGCGACAAGGGCGACATCGCCAACGTGGCCCTGTTCGCCTACGACCAGGAGGTGTACGACCTGCTGCGGGACCGGGTGACGGCCGAGGCCGTGGCGGCGCACTTCGGCTGGATGGTGCGGGGCCGGGTGCGCCGGTACGAGGCCCCGAACGTGCTGGCGCTGAACTTCGTGATGGAGCAGGCGCTCGGCGGCGGCGGACCGCGTAGCCTGCGTTCCGACAACCTGGGCAAGACCCTCGGGGGGGCCCTGGTACGAATGGAGATCGACGTGCCGGTCCATCTCGCCGACCGTCGACGGCCCCGCCCCGACGTGTCCTGGACCCGGCGGATCCTCGGCCCGCTGGAGCCGGGGGGGCCGCACCGATGAGGGCGGCGGCGGCGGGTGGCACGACCCAGACGATGTGAGCGAGGGAGTGAGGAGGCGAACCGTGGGATTCCTCGACAAGGTGCGGGAGACCGCGCAGAAGGTCTCGGAGAAAGCCGAGGAGGCCGTCGCCACCGGCAAGGAGAAGCTCGAGGAGCAGAAGCTGCGGAAGCGGATCGGTGAGCTCAAGGAGCAGCTGGGCGGCCTGGTGTACGGGCAGCGGACCGGCACGGCCGCTCCCGACGCGGAGCAGGAGGTCTCCCGCCTCGTCGACGAGATCCGCCACGCCGAGGAGGCGCTCGACCACGCAACCGGCCCGGCCGCCTCGTCGAGCGGCGACGAGACGGCGGCGGGCGGCACCGGGAGCGAGTCGGCGGGATCGACCGACGCGTGAGCCCGGGTCGGAACCGGTCGGCCGACCCGGTGGTCGCGGGTCGTTCGCCCCTGGGCGGGATCCCGACCCGCGGGGAGGATGCCGGCGTGCTGCGGGCCCTGCACGACGCCGCCGACCGTCTCATCGGACTCGACACCGGCGGGCTGCCGGTGATCTCCCTCTACCTCACCGTGCCCGTCGACGCGCACCAGCGGGCGGCGGTCGCCAGCGAGGTGAACGCCGCTCTGGAGCCTGCGCGCCAGATGGCCTCCGACGGCACCGTGCCGCACGAGGCCCGCATGTCGCTGCGCCACGACGTGGGCCGCATCGAGCGCGCCGCGGCCGCCGACCTGTGGACGCCTCCCGCCGTCGCGGTGTTCGCCTGCGGCGGGGCGGGCGTGTACGAGGAGGTCCGGCTCACCCGCCGGGTCCGCAACCGCCTCGTCATCGACCGCAGCCCGTGGCTGCGCCCCCTGCTCAGCCTGCTCGACACCGCCCGCCGCGCCTACGTGGTGGTCAGCGACCGGGCCGAGGCCCGGTTCTTCGAGCTCACCGACGGGACGGTCCGCGAGGTGGCGGCGATGCGCGACCGG
>CALEDW010000023.1 GCA_937949585.1 uncultured Acidimicrobiia bacterium | reverse complement strand
GAGGACCTGTTCCGGTGACCGGCCCCGCACCCCGGCCCGGCCCGCAGGCGGCCGCGGACCGCGGCCGCGCCGACGGCGCCACGGCGACCGGCACCGACGCTGCGATCCCGGGGCTCATCCTGGCCAGGCGGTCCCGGCGGGCCTTCACCGACGATCCGGTCGATGCCGCGCTGCTCGACCGGCTGGTGATCGCCGCCTGCCTCGCCCCCGCCCCGCACCACTCCCGGCCGTGGCGGTTCGTGACCTGCACCACCCCCGGGGCGAAGCGGGCGCTCGCCGAGGCGATGGCCCGCCGCTGGGCGCAGGACCTCGCCGCCGACGGCGTGGCCCCGGAGGTGATCGCACGCCGAACCGCCGCGTCGGTGCGGCGGCTGCGGGCCGCGCCGGCGCTCGTGCTCGCCTGCCTCACCGACGAGGGGCTCGACACCTACCCCGACCCACGGCGCCGGGCCGCCGAGTGGGGCCTGGCCCTGTGCTCGCTCGGCGCCGCGGTGCAGAACCTGCTGCTGGCGGCCACCGCCGCCGGCCTGGCCTCCTGCTGGGTGGCCGCCCCGATGTTCTGCCCCGAGGAGGCCGCAACCGCCCTGGACCTCCCGGACGGCTGGCGGCCGCAGGCGCTGGTGATGCTCGGCCGGCCGGCACCGGGAGGCACCGACCGGGACCGGCCCCCCGTCCCGGTGGAGGAGCTACGCGCCCGGCGGTGAGGCGCCGGCGGGTCAGCGCGTG
This sequence comes from uncultured Acidimicrobiia bacterium, assembly GCA_937949585.1. GTDB lineage: Bacteria > Actinomycetota > Acidimicrobiia > IMCC26256 > CALEDW01 > CALEDW01. The sequence continues at coordinate 2,716 of CALEDW010000023.1, read as the reverse complement.
ACGCCGGTGCCGGCCTGCCGGCGGAACCAGCGCAGCGTCGCGGCGACCCCGTCGGGAAGGCTGGTGAACGGCTTCCAGCCCAGGTGCAGCTCGGCCCGGGCAGGGTCGAGCGCCGAGCGTGCCAGCTCCCCCGGACGCGGCGGGGCGAACACCGGCGGTTGGTCGAACCCGGTCGCCGCGGCGATCGTGTCGTAGAGCGACCGCACCGACGTCTCCACCCCGGTGCCGATGTTCACCACGAGCCCGCTGCCCCGCTCCGCGGCGCGCACACAGGCGTCGACGGCGTCGTCGACGTAGACGAAGTCGCGGGTCTGGGTCCCGTCGCCGTAGATCGACGGGCGCTCGCGCCGCAGCATCATCCCGATGAAGATCGCGACGACGCCCGCCTCGCCGTGGGGGTCCTGGCGGGGCCCGTAGACGTTGGCGAACGCCAGCGACGTGTACTCCAGGCCGTGCACGGTGCGGTAGTAGTGCAGGTAGTCGGACCCGGCTTTCTTCGCCACCCCGTACGGAGACTCCGGCCGTTGGGGATGCCCCTCCCGTACCGGGAGTTCCTCCGGCGTCCCGTAGATCGTCCCTCCCGAGCTGGCGAACACCACCTTGCGGCAGCGGGCGGCCAGCGCACCCTGGAAGACGTTGAGCGAGCCGATGATGTTCACCTCGGCGTCGAAGGCGGGGCGGGCCACCGAAACCCGGACGTCGGCCTGCGCGGCGAGGTGGAACACCACCTCGGGCCTCCGGTGCACGATGAGGTCGGTGATCGCCGGGGAACGGATGTCCATGCGGTGGAACGAGAACCGGCGCGCCCCCACCGCACGTGCCTCGGCGAGGTTGGCCAGCGAACCGGTGGACAGGTCGTCGACCACGTCCACGTCCCACCCCTCGGCAAGGAGTCGGTCGGTGAGGTTCGAGCCGATGAACCCCGCGCCGCCGGTGACCAGTGCCCGCACGCGGCCCCCCACTCAGGCCACGCCCTCGGCGACCGTCAGCCGGGCCCCGGGCGCGACCACCTCCCCGTCCACCACCGCCCCCCGGGGCACCGTCACCCCGGCGAGCAGCACCGATCCGCGCACCGTCGCGCCGGCCCCGACCACCACTGCGGGCCCGATCACGCTGTCGGCGATGGTGGCGCCGGCCCCCACGCGGCAGTCCGGGCCGACCAGCACCGGCGCCACCAGCCGGGCGTCGGGGGCCACCGTCGCCCCCGCCTGCACCCAGACCCCGGCGCTGCACTCGCGGGCGCCGGGCGCCGGAGGCAGTCCGAGGCGACCGGCGAGCACGTCGCGCTGGGCCTGGCGATACTTGGCCGGGGTGCCGATGTCGAGCCAGTACGTCTCTTGCCGCCACGCGAAGAGGCAGCCGCGGCGCCCGAGCAGCGCGGGGAACGTCTCCCGCTCGATCGAGGTCGGTACGCCCGGCGGGATCGACGCCAGCACCGACGGCTCGAGCACGTACGTGCCTGCGTTCACCCAGTCGGTGGGCGCCTCGCCGGCCGGGGGCTTCTCGACGAAGGCCTCCACGGCGCCATCCGGACCTGTGGGCACCACCCCGTACGCCGAGGGGTCCTCGACCCGCACCAGGTGGATCGTGGCCTCCGCCCCGACCCGCTCGTGGAAGCCCACCATGGCGCCCAGGTCGAGGTCGGTGAGCACGTCGCCGTTGCAGACCACCAGGCGCTCCCCGACACCCTCGGCGGCGAAGCGGATCGCGCCGGCGGTGCCGAGCGGCTCGGGCTCCACGGCGTAGCGCAGCCGCATCCCCCGCCAGACGCCGGTGCCGAAATGGGCCCGGAACGCATCAGGCAGGTAGCCCATCGCCAGGATCACCTCGTCGACCCCGTGCCGGGCCAGCCAGGTGAGCTGCCGCTCCAGGAACGCCACGTTGGCGATCGGCAACAGCGGCTTGGGCACGGCGTAGGTGAGGGGCCGGAGCCGCGTACCCTCCCCGCCCACCAGGATCACGGCCTTCACGACGCCGGCGTCGTGGGTGGCTCGCCGGTGGGCTCCCCTCCGGTTGGGCCCGGGGTGTCGGGAGGTTGGGCCGGAACCGGCGTCCCGCCCCCGGTGGTGGGGCTCCCGCCGTCGACGGGCCGGCCGCCGATGTCGGAGATGGCACCGAGCGCGGAGTCGGCGTCGGGCGGCTTCTCCAGCTTCGCCCCCTCGGGCAGGAAGTAGACGGCCACGATGTCACCGTTGCGCGGCCGGTAGGAGGCGGGATTCCCGGTCCGGGCCTTCGCCGGCCAGGGCTTGCCGAACCGGCCGACCTTCCACCGGACGACCCCCGGGCCCTGCGGGCAGGCGTCGCCGTTGCTGCGCGACACCCCGTCCCAGCCCTTCACCGACGTCTCGCTGAGGTCCCAGCCGCCGTAGCGCATGAAGGTGCCGACCGTGGCCCGGGGACCCGACTCGGCACTGGAGTACGGGTGGATGTGGATGAGCCCGTCGCCGTGGGAGTGCACCCCGGCCCGCAGCGTCGCCGACCCCACCGGGTTCTCGAACTCGGGGGCGGGGCCGAGCCAGGTCCCGCAGGCGTTGATCCCGAAATAGGCGTGCCAGTGGTCACCGATGCGGGGCGCGGCATCGCTCTCGTCGCGCCCGGAGACGGTGAGGACGATCAGCATCGCGCCGATCACCACGATGGCCGCGCTCGCGGCGATCCACACGAACGAGGTCCGCCGCTCCCCGCCGGCCCGCAGCCGGGCGCGCCGCCGGGCACG
>CALEDW010000022.1 GCA_937949585.1 uncultured Acidimicrobiia bacterium | reverse complement strand
GAGGCGCCGGCCCCGGCGCACCCCGGCGAAGGTCACGTCCTCGGCGGACCGGGCCGCGGCGACGCAGGCGGCGAGGGAGCGAGGACCGCCGGTACAGGTGTCGACGGCGATCTCATCGGTGTCGGCGAGGTGCGCGACGCTGTCACGCACGTCCCACTGCCAGGCCGGCGTCGGGGTGAGCCAGTCGTCGGGCCCCAGGTCGGCGACCAGCGCGTCGAGCGCCGCCGTCTCGGCCTCGAGGTCGGCGACGAGGCCGGGGACCGGGTTCATCCCTCAGGCGCTGCGCATCGCGCGCCGGCGGGTGGGCGTGACGGTCACCGGGATCTCGGCGGGGTGGGGGACCGGCGGCGCCGAGGCGGCGACCCGCTCGTCCAGGTAGGCCGCCACGATGCCGTACAGCTCGTCGCCGAGCATCCGCCGCAGCTCGGTCTCCAGGCTCCGGTACACCGGGAGGTGCCCGGTGAACGCCTCCGGGGCCTCCGTACACCACCACGCGAACTCCCGGCCGCCCTCACCCCACCCGTGGCGTCCGAACTCCGTCAACCGGTGATGGACGACCCCGTCGTCGGCGTCGTCGTCGTGGAACTGGACGTCCCGGAGGGGGAGCTGCCAGCACACCTCGGGCTTCCAGCGGTCGGGAGAGGTGCCGGTGCGGAGCGCCTGCTGGTGCAGGGCGCACCCGGCGCCGGTGCGGAACCCGGGGCGGTTCAGGAAGATGCACGCCCCGTCGACGAGGCGCGTCCGCCATCCGTCGCCGGTCTTCACCCAGATGCCCTTGCGGTCGACCCGCGCCTTGTGCTGCCAGACGCTGCGGTCCAGGGCGGCGGCGGCGCGGGTGACCCGTTGGCGGTCGAGCTTGCTCGCGGCGTGGGCGCCGTACGAACAGCACCCGTGCTCGAGCTCGGGGGCCGGCTCGGTGAGGATGCCGGGGCAGCCCTGCCCGTACAGGCAGCGCCAGTGGGAGGTGAGGAAGGTGACGTCGACGTGCCAGACGTGATGGCGACGCCGGGGGTCGGGGAACGTCGCCCACTCGCGCACCGCGGTCATCTCGGCGAATGTAGCGGCGGGCCCCGGTACGATCCCGCGATCCGTCCCCGGCGCCGGACCCCCGATCGTGAGCACCGCTCGTCGAGGGGGTGCGGTCCCGCCTCGACGTGCGCCACCCCGTGACCGCACCGGGCGGGGCGCGGCCGGGCGGCCGGGAGGGGTCACGCCGTGGATGAGCGCATCGAACGGATCAGCGCCGCGCTGCGTGAGGTCGCCGAGGAGCTCGCCGACCTCGCGTACGACGCGCTCGCGGCCCGGATCGACGGCGATCCCGCCGCCGCCGACCTCGAACGCCGCCTCGCCTCGGCCCGGCGCGCCGTGCTGCGGGCGCTCAGCGCGCTCGACCGTTCAGGCGATCGATGAGCCGGCGCAGCCGCGCCCAGGAGCGTCGGTCGAAGGCGAGGGACAGCCGGTCGCAGTCCAAGGCGTCCCCGTCGGCGACCTCGGCCGGTGTCGGGGGCACGACCTCGATCGGGACCCCGCCGAGCACCGGCGCGAACTCCGCCGACAGCGCGGCCAGCTCGGTCTCGCCCGGTGCCCGCCGGACGCGCACCAGCAGCCGGTCCCCGACGAAGCGGATCGAGTGGTAGTTGGCGTAGAAGCCGGTGAGCTCCTCGACGGCGGCGGCCACGTCGTCGGTCACCAGCACCAGGTCGAGGTCCTCGGGGTTGATGTAGCCGCGGGCGACGAGCTCGGCCCGCACGAAGTCGAGCCAGGCTCTCCAGTAGGTGCCGCCCGGCGTGTCGAGCAGGACGATCGGGGCGGGGGGCGCCTTGCCGGTCTGCACGAGGGTGAGCGTCTCGAACGCCTCGTCGAGGGTGCCGAACCCGCCGGGCAGCAGCGCGAACCCGTCGGACTCCTTCACGAAGAACAGCTTGCGGGTGAAGAAGTACCGGAAGTTGATGAGCTTGCGATCACCCGGCGGCAGGGCCGGGGTCACGCCCTCGAAGGGGAGGCGGATGTTCACCCCGAACGCGTTCTCCGCCCCGGCACCCTCGATTCCCGCGGTCATGATCCCCGGCCCGGCGCCGGTCACCACCATCCAGTCGTGCGCGGCGAGGGCGGTGGCCAGGCGCCGCGCCTGCTCGTAGAGCGGATCGTCCCGGAGGGTCCGGGCCGAGCCGAAGATCGCGACCTTGCGCACGTGGCGGTAGGCGGCGAACACCGAGAAGCCGTAGCGCATCTCGCGCAGCGCCGCCGCCACGATCTTCAGGTCGCCACGACCGGTGCCGGCCCGGGCCAGGCGGGCCACGTTGGCGAGCATCTCGCCGACGAGGTCGCCGTCGGACGCGGGGCCGATCCGGTCCACCAGTGCCGTGATCGCCTCGTCGAGCGCCGCCTCGCCGGTGAGGCGGCGCTCCCGCCGGCTCATCGGCCGTCCGGGGGTGCCAGGAGCCGTCGCAAGGAAGTCTCCGGACGGGCCCCGAGCTGCCCGATCACCTCGGCCGCGGCGAGGGCACCGAGGCGACCACAACGACCGAGGTCGTCACCACGGCACCAGCCGAACAAGAAGCCGGCGGCGTAGAGGTCTCCTGCACCGGTGGTGTCGACCACCCGCCCGCCCGGGACCGGCGCGGCGTCGACGACGTGGACCTCGTCGCCGGCGACGATCACCGATCCCTTCTCCGAGCGGGTCAGCGCCGCGACCTCGCAGTGGTGGCGGACGCGCTGGAGCGCGGCGTCGAAGTCCTCGACCTCGTAGAGGCTGCGGATCTCCTGCTCGTTGGCGAACAGGAGGTCCACCTCGCCGTCGATGAGCTCCAGGAAGGTGTCGCGGTGCCGTTCCACGACGAACGGGTCGCTGAGGGTGAGGGCGACCCGGCGCCCGTGGGCGTGCGCAACCTGCGCCGCGCGTCGGAACGCGTCCCGGGCGCCGTCGGCGTCCCACAGGTACCCCTCCAGGTAGGTCACCTGCGCCGCGGCCACGAGCTCCTCGTCGACGTCGTCGGCGTCCAGCTCCACGGAGGCGCCGAGGTAGGTGTTCATCGTGCGTTGCGCGTCCGGCGTGACGACGATCAGACAGCGCCCGGTCGGGGCCCCGTCGGGGGCGGGGGGAATCTCGAAGTGCACCCCGGCCGCCCGCAGGTCGTGGGCGTAGAGGGCGCCGAGCTGATCGTCGCGGACCCTCCCGATGAACGCGACCCGCCCCCCGAGGCCGGCGACGCCGGCCATCGTGTTCGCGGCGCTGCCACCCGACGCCTCCACCGCCGGTCCCATGGCGGCGTAGATCCGTTCGGCGGTCGCGGCGTCGACGAGGGCCATCGTGCCCTTGGTCATGCCGTGGGCGGCGAGGAAGGCGTCGTCGTCGTGCGCCAGCACGTCGACGAGCGCGTTGCCGATTCCGACGACGTCGAGCGTCGGGGTGGGCCTCACCCGGCGAAGACCTCCAGGCGCCGTCGGGGCCGCAGCCGCCGGCCGGTGGTGCGCACCGGCCGGTACAGGGTGGTGCGTTGGCGGAGCGGGCGGCCCAGCGGCGCGACGATCGCCGCGAAGTCCTCGTCGTCGAGCTCTTGGCCGTGATCGGCGCCGGCCGCCCGCGAGATGTTCTCGTCCATGAGCGTCCCGCCGAGGTCGTCGGCCCCGGCCGCCAGCAGCTGGCGAGCCCCCTCCGGGCCCACCTTCACCCACGAGACCTGCACGTGGTCGATGCAGCCGCGGTAGGCCAGCCGCGCCGTCGCCGTGAGCGCGACCACCTCCCGGAAGGTGGGGCCCCGCCGGCAGCGGCCCTGTACGTACAGCGGGGTGGCCATGTGCACGAACGGCAGCGGCACGAACTCCGTGAACCCGCCGGTGCGCCGGGCCAGGTCGCGCGTGCGCAGCAGGTGCCGGGCCACGTGCACGGGCCGCTCGACGTGCCCGAACATGATCGTGACGTTGGACGCCAACCCGACCTCGTGCGCGAGGCGATGGGCCTCCAGCCACGCCTCGGTGTCCAGCTTGTCGGGACAGATCACGGCCCGGACCTCGTCGTCGAGGATCTCGGCGGCGGTGCCGGGCAGGCTCGCCAGCCCGGCGTCGCGGGCCATCACCAGGTAGTCCCGCAGCTCGACGCCCAGCCGGCGCGCCCCTTCGGTGACCTCCAGGGCCGTGAACCCGTGGACGTGGATCCCGGGCGCCACCTCCTTCACCGCCCGGATGATGTCCAGGTAGGTACTGCCGTCGAAGTCGGGGTGGATGCCGCCCTGCAGGCAGACCTCCGTGGCGCCGTGCTCGACCGCCTCGCGCACCCGCCGCTGGATCTCGTGTCGGTCCAGCAGGTAGGGGGCCCCCCGGAGGTTGAGCGAGAGCGGCCCCTTCGAGAAGGCACAGAACCGGCACCGGAAGGTGCACACGTTCGTGTAGTTGATGTTCCGGTTCCGCACGAACGTCACCGCGTCGCCGACGGTGGCCCGCCGCAGGTCGTCGGCGGCGGCGACCAGGTGGTCCAGGTCGGGACCCCGAGCCCCGAGCAGCACCTCCAGCTCGGCCTCGCCGGGATCCTGGTCGGCGGCCAGGCCGTCGAGGACCTCGGCGACCCGGGACCCGGCCCGGGCCGGGACCGGCACCCACGCGCCCGGCCCACCCGACCTGCCGGCCGGGCCGGCGCAGGTCACCACCACCGGCGGGGCCGTGCCCCCACCGGCGGCCCAGTCGTCGTCACGGGCATATCCCTCGGCGTCGGCGGCGGCGCGGACCGCGGCGGCCACCTGCGGGTCCAGCCAGCGCCCGGCGTCGGCGGCGAACTCCGGGTACACGGTGAGCCGGGGGACGAGCACCTTGCCGGCGGCGGCCGTCACGCCGGCCAGGACCTCTACGGCCGGCCACGGCCGCTCCGGGTTCACGTGGTCGGCGGTCACCGGCGACACGCCACCCCAGTCGTCGATCCCCGCGTCGACGAGCGCGGCGAGGTCACCGGGGGCGGCGAGGTTCGGCGGGGCCTGCACGTGCACGTCCGGCGGCAGCAGGATCCGGGCGGCGGCGATGGCCCGGAGGTGGACCTCCAGCGGCGCCGGCGGGTGGCGGTGCATGGCCGTGCCCGGCTTGGGAAGGAAGTTCTGGACGATCACCTCTTGGACGTGGCCGTGGCGCCGGTGGGCGTCGGCGATCGCCACCAGCGCCTCCACCTGCTCGGCGAACGTCTCGCCGATCCCCACGAGGATCCCGGTGGTGAAGGGGATGCGCAGACGACCGGCGGCCTCCAGGGTCCGCAGGCGCCGGGCCGGGGACTTGTCGGGCGCACCGTGGTGGGGGCCGCCGGGTTCGGCGAGGCGCGCCGCCAGGGTCTCGATCATCATCCCCTGCGAGGCGCACTCCCGGCGGAGGTGCGCCAGGTCCGCCTCGTCGAGCGCACCGGCGTTGGCGTGGGGCAGCAGCCCGGTCTCGGACCGGACCGCCGCCGCCGCTTCGGCCAGGTAGGCGACGGTCGACGGGTGGCCCCGGTCCGCCAGCCACCGCGCGGCGGCCGGCCAGCGGTCCTCGGGCGCCTCGCCGAGGGTGAACAGTGCCTCCCGGCACCCGGCCGCAGCCCCGGACCGGGCGACGGCGAGCACCGCGTCGAGCTCGAGGAACGCCGAGGCGAGGTGCGCGGGCGGCTTGGCGAACGTGCAGTACCCGCAGCGGTCCCGACACAGCATCGTGAGGGGGATGAACACCTTCGGCGACCAGGTGATCCGCCCGCCCCACCGGGCGTCCCGGATCGCCGCCGCCCGGGCGCACAGCTCGTCGAGCGGTTCCCGGGCCAGCGCCTCGGCGAGGCGGCTCACCTCGGGGTCCACCCCGGTCGGGACCGGACGCGGGCGCAGGCGCACGCGGGCAGCCTAGGAGGTCGCGCCCGGCACCCCGGGCCCCGCCGCCGTACGCGGGGACCGACCGGTGACCGGCCCACCTACGATGCGCCGGTGGACCCGGTGGCGGTGGCGGAGGAGGTCGCGCCCGTGCTCGCCGAGGCGGCGGCGGCCACCGACACCAGCGGGAGCTTCCCGAGCCACAACGTCGAGGTGCTGCGCGACCGCGGGTACCTCCGCTCACCGGTGCCGGTCGAGCTGGGCGGGGCCGGGGCCGACCTGGCGGCGGTGTGCGCGGCGCAAGCCGTGCTGGCCGGGGCGTGCGCCTCGACCGCGCTGGCGGTGAACATGCACCTCTTCGGGATCGGCGCCGCGGCCGAGGCCCACGCCGACGGTGAGCCCGAGGCCCAGCTCGTGCTCAGGATGGCGGCGTCGGGCACCATCATCGGCGGCTCCTTCACCGACGCCGCCACCGGCTTGAACGTGCGGGCGTCGTCGACCCCCGCGGAGCGGGTCGAGGGCGGCTACGTGATCCGCGGCCGCAAGGCGTTCTGCTCCCTGGCGCCGGTGCTCGACGTGTTCTACGGCACCGCGGGCGTCACCGACGGTTCCGGCCTCCTGCTCTTCGCGATCGGACGCGACGCCCCCGGCCTGCGCTTCGTCGACACCTGGGACACGATGGCGATGCGTGGTACCGGCTCCTGGGACGTGGTGTTCGACGACGTGTTCGTCCCCGAGGTCCTCACGCAGCTCGGCGCGCCGTGGGCTTCCTGGGACCGGCGCTCCGAACGGATGCTGGCGTGGTTCTGCTGCACGGTCGCCGCGGTCTACCTCGGGATCGCCGAGGCGGCCCGGGACTTCGCCCTGCGCCACACCTCCGGCCGCCGCCTGGGCGGGATGCAGCTGCCGCTCGCCCGCCAGCCCGGCGTGATCTTCGCCGCGGGGGAGATCGATGCCGGGCTCCGGGCGGCGAGGGCTCTGCTCTTCGACACGATCGCCCGGCGGGCGTCGGCCCTGGCCGCAGGTGACGTGCCGGCGGCGGCGGAGTCGGTGGCCGTGAAGTACGTGGTGACGAACGCCGCCGTGGAGGCCACCCAACGGTGCTTCCGGATGGTGGGAGGTTCTGCGCTGTACCGCCGCCTTCCCGTCGAGCGCATGTTCCGCGATGTGCAGGCCGGCCCCCTGCACCCGCCCACCAACGACCTCGCCCTCGAGGCCCTCGGACGGGCGGCGCTGGGGATCCCGCCGGACGCCGCGCCCCGCTGGGGCGACTGACCCGGTGGCCGACCGGCGCACCCTTGCGGCCTACGACGCCTTGCGCCCCGGCGCGCCCTTCGCGGGGACCATGAAGGAAGGCCGGCCGGGCTGGCGCCCGCGACGGGCGTGCCGTTCGCCGGCCGCTCCAACCGCTTCTGGGCGGCGGCGGTGCGGGCCGGGCTCGTGGCGGCCGAACGGGACCCGTGGGCGGCGCTGCGTTCGGGGATCGGGTTCTGCGACCTGGTGAAGCGTCCGACCGCACGGGCCGTGACGCTCACCCGCCGCGAGCTTCGAGCCGGGCTGGAGCGCGTCGATCGGCGCGCGCGCCGCCTCGAGCCCGCCGCGGTGTGCGTGGCCGGCGTCGGCGCCGGCCGCACCCTGCTCGGTGCCCCCGGCCCCGGACCGTCCCCCCGCCCGGTGGGGGAGCGGCCGACCTGGGCGATGCCCAACCCCAGCGGGGCGAACCCGGCGGCCACCCTGCCCGCGATCGCCGAACACCTGCGGGCCGCGGTCGCGCTCGGCGGGGGAGCGCTCAGCGCCTGAGCAGCTCGGCCCGGCCGGCCAGCGCCTCCAGCGCCGCATCGAAGGAGCGGGCGAACGCCGCCACTCCCTCCCGCTCCAGGGTGTCGGTCACGTCGTCGAAGTCGATCCCCGCCTCGGCGAGGGCGGCGAAGCAGGCGTGGGCCTCGTCGAGGCCCTCCTCCACCGTGTCGGCCCGCCAGCGAGGCGGGTCCCGCCGCAGGACCTCGATCGACGCCGGGGCGAGGGTGTTCACGGTGTGGCGGCCGACGAGCGGCGCGATGTAGGCGGTCGGGGGGTAGGCGGGATTCTTGGTCGACGTCGAAGCCCACAACGGGCGTTGCAGGTTCGCGCCCCGGCTGGCCAGCGCCTCCCACCGGGGTCCGGCGAACCGCTGCTTGAACACCTGGTAGGCGAGCCGGGCGTTCGCCACCGCCGCCCGGCCCCGCCACGGCGACCCCTCGGGAAGCCGGCGGTCGGTCTCGGTGTCGACCCGGCTGACGAAGAAGGACGCGACGCCGTGCACCCCGGCAACCGGTTCGCCGGCCGCGACCCGCTGCTCGAGCCCGGTGAGGTAGGCGTCGATCACCGCGTCGTAGCGGGCCCGGGCGAAGATGAGCGTGACGTTCACGTTGATCCCGGCGGCCACGGCGGCCGTGATCGCCGGCAGGCCCGCCTCGGTGGCGGGGATCTTGATCATCACGTTGCGTCGACCGAGCCGATCCCACAGCGCGGTGGCGGCGGCGACCGTGCCCGAGGTGTCGTGGGCGAGGTGCGGGTCGACCTCCACCGACACGAACCCGTCGGCGCCGCTGCTGGCGTCGTGCACGTCGGCGAGGAGGTCGGCGGCGTCTGCGACGTCGGCGCAGACCACGTCCCAGTAGAGGGCGGCCGGGTCGCGGTCGGGTTCCCCGGTGCGCAGGGCGTCGTCGTAGCCGGTGCCGGTGCGGATCGCCTGCTCGAAGATCGTGGGGTTCGAGGTGACCCCGCGGATGCCGTCGTCGTGCACCAGCGCCGCCAGCCCGCCGTCGCGCAGCATCGAGCGGGTGAGGTTGTCGTACCAGGGGCTCTGCCCGAACGAGCAGAGCGCGGCGATCGCCGAGCTCACCCGTCGCCCCCGAGCAGCGCCCGGGCGCGGTCCGCCACCGCCTCGGGCGTGAACCCGAGGCGCCGCATCACCTCCCCGCCCGGCGCGGAGGCCCCGAAGCGGTTGAGGGCCACGACGTCGTGCGCCCACCGTTCCCAGCCCAGGCCGGCGGCGGCCTCCACGGCCAGGACCGGGACCCCGGCCGGGAACACCTCGGCGCCGTACGCGGCACCGGCGGCGGCGAACAGGTCCCACGACGGCATCGACACGACGCGCACCCCGGTCACACCCTCGACGGCGAGCCGGTCGCGGGCGGCCAGGCACAGTGCGACCTCCGACCCGGAGGCCACGAGGACGAGCCGCAACGGCCCGGCCTCCTCCGCGAGGACGTACGCACCGCGGGGCACCCCCTCCGGGGCCCGCTCGGCGGTTCCCTCCAGCACCGGCACCGCCTGGCGGGTCAGGACGATCCCCGTCGGGCCGTCCCCGTCGAGGTGGACCCGCCAGGCCTGCACCACCTCATTCGCGTCGGCGGGACGCAGCAGCCGCAGCCCCGGCATCGCCCGCAGCGACGCGAGGTGCTCGACCGGCTGGTGCGTGGGCCCGTCCTCACCCACCCCCACCGAGTCGTGCGACCAGACGAACGCGACCTTGTGGCGGGCGAGCGCGGCCATGCGTACGGCGGGACGCATGTAGTCGCTGAACACGAAGAACGTCCCGCCGAACGGCAGGAGACCGCCGACGGCCATGCCGTTCATGACCGCACCCATCGCGTGCTCCCGCACCCCGAAGTGCAGGCGACGGCCTCCCGGGTCGGCGGCGGAACAGGCGGCCTGGCCCCGCAGGTCGGTCCCGGTGTTGGCGGTGAGGTCGGCGCCGCCGCCGACGAGACCGGGGACGACGTCGGCGATGGCGTTGAGCACCCGGTGGCTCGCCACCCTGGTCGCCACCTCCTCCCCCGGGCTGAAGGTGGGCAGCTTCGCCGCCCAACCCTCCCGGCCCCGACCGGCGAGGCAGGCGTCGAAGTCGTCGGCCCGCGCCGGGTCGTGCTCGCGCACCGCGGCGTGCCGGGCCTCCCAGGCCTGCCGGGCCGGACGGCCTCGGCGGCCCGCCGCGGCGTACAGGGACCGCACCGGCTCGGGGACCCAGAACGTCTCTCCGACCGGCAGGCCGAGCAGCTCCTTGACGACCGCGACCTCCGCCTCGCCGAGCGGCGCGCCGTGCGCGTCGGCGGTGTCGGTGAACCGCGGGGACGGCCAGCCGATGTGCGACCGCAGGATCACGAGGGTGGGCCGGTCGTCGGTGGCTGCGGCGTCGGCGAGCCCGGCCGTCAACGCCTCCAGGTCGTTCGCCACCTCGCCCAGCGGCAGGACCCGCCAGCCGTAGGCCTCGAACCGCCGGGCGGTGTCGTCGGAGAACGCCAAGTCGGTCGGCCCGTCGATCGAGATGCGGTTGTCGTCGTAGACCGCCACGAGCCGGCCGAGGCGCAGGTGCCCGGCCAGCGACGCCGCCTCGTGGCTGAGGCCCTCCTCGAGGTCACCGTCGGAGCAGAGCACCCACGTGCGGTGGTCGCAGAGCTCGGCGCCGAAGCGCGCCCGGAGGTGCGCCTCGGCGATCGCCATCCCCACCGCGTTGCCGAACCCTTGGCCCAGCGGCCCCGTGGTGACCTCCACCCCCGGGGTGAGGCCCCGCTCGGGATGCCCCGCCGCCGGCGAGCCCCACTGTCGGAACCGGCGCAGGTCGTCGAGCCCGAGGCCGTACCCGGCGAGGTGCAGCATCGCGTAGAGCAGCATCGAGGCGTGACCCGCGGAGAGCACGAACCGGTCGCGGTCCGGCCAGTCGGGCGCGCCGGCGTCGTACCGCAGGATCCTGGTCCACAGCACGTGCGCCAACGGGGCGAGCGCCATGGGGGTTCCCGGGTGGCCGGAACGGGCGGCCTGGACGGCGTCCATCGCCAGGCCGCGCACCACGTTGACCGCGAGCTCGTCGAGCTCGGTGGTTCTCACCCGTGCCGGTCCTCCGCGACCACCAGCGTCTGCCGCATGCAACCTCCGTCGCACGCCTCCGCGGGCCACGCCGGGCGGCGACGCACCCACCGCACGGTACACGGACGACTCGACGCCCGTGCGCACCCGGCGGGCGGACCCGTCAGCCGACGAGCAGCACCGCCAACGACAGCGGGCCGTGTACCCCCAGGACCGCGCGCATCTCCAGGTCGGAGGTCCGGCTCGGGCCGCTCACGAACTGCCACGCCGACGCCGACCGGGGATCGATCTCGGCCAGCGCCTCGGCGAGTGTCGGTCGCACCGCCGACACCTCCACGACACAGACGTGCCGGTCGGGCAGCAGGTGGACGAGCCGGGGCCGGCCCGGTCCGGCGGCCAGCACCAGGCTGCCGGTCTCGGCGACCGCCAGCTCGGCCCCGGTCAGGCCGACCGCGGCGGCGGCCAGGCGTGCCGGGTGGTCGGCGGCCTCGGGGCGCACCAGCTCGCGGCCTGCGGCCCGGAGCGCCTCCGGCACCCCGAGCGCCTCGAGGCGGTGCTCCCCGGCACCGAGGGCGACCGCCCCGTGCGGCGCCGCGGCGGCGAGCTCGACGACCGCCGCGGCGGCACCGGGGGCGGGGACCGGACCTTCCACCTCGGCGCCCGCGGCGCGCAAGTGCTCGGTCAGCTCGCGCACGGACTCGGTGTGGCGTCCGCCGTGGCGCCCGGGTGCGCTCACCGGGCCGTCCCGCCACCGCCGCACGAACGCCGGCGCCACCAGTCCCGGAACCGCACGGCCGCCGGCGGCGGCAGGTCACGCCCCGACCATCGCCCGAGGATCCGCACCACCGCGCCGAGACGCGCCGCGACCGCGGTGGTGGCCCGGTACCACGCCGGGTGCGCCCAGGTCCGGGCCCACGCCGCGGCGCCGAGCGATCGTGGCCGCGCCGGTCGGGGCCGGGGCGCCACCGGGTCACCGCCGCGCAGGTCCGCCCGCAGGTGTACGAGAAGGTCGGCGAGCGGGATCGCCACCGGGCAGGCGTCGGTGCAGGCCCCGCACAACGTCGACGCCCACGGGAGCTCGGCGCCCCGGCGGCCTCCGCTCAGCAGCGGCGTGAGCACCGCGCCCATCGGCCCGCTGTAGGTGGCGTCGTACGCGTGTCCGGAGACGTGGCGGAACACGGGGCAGGCGTTGAGGCAGGCCCCGCAGCGCACACAGGCGAGCATCTCCTCGTAGCGGGTACCGACCAGGCGCCGGCGGCCGTTGTCGAGCAGCACGACGTGCAGCTCGGCCGGACCGTCGAGGTCGCCGGGCCGGCGGGGACCGGTCACGAGGGTCACGTACGACGTGCAACGCTGCCCCGTGGCGGCCCGGGTGAGCAGCGGCAGTAGCACTGCGAGGTCGGCGAGGCGGGGCACCACCTTCTCGACCGGCACCACTGCGACCTGTACCGGGGCGAGGGCCATCCCCAGGTCGGCGTTCCCCTCGTTGGTGACGACGACCAGCGTCCCGGTCTCCGCCACCGCGAAGTTCGCGCCGGTGACGCTGAGGTCGGCGGCGGCGAACTGCGGCCGCAGACGGTCCCGTACCCACCGGGTGAGCGACTCCGCCTCGCCGGGCACCTCCGCGCCCGTGCGGACCCGGAACGTCGCCGCGACCCCGCCGACCGTCTTGTGGATGACCGGGGTGATGAGGTGCGAGGGACGCTCCCCGGCCACCTGCACGGCGTGTTCGCCGAGGTCGGTCTCGACCACCTCGATCCCGGCCGCCGCCAGCGCGGCGGCGAGGCCGATCTCCTCGGTGGCCATCGACTTCGACTTCACCACCCGCCGCACGCCGTGCCGGCGGGCGACGGCGAGCACGGCCTCGACGGCGGCGGCGGCGTCCGGCGCGGGATGCACGTGCGCACCGGCCTCCTCGAGCGCCTCGGTGAGCCGCGTGAGGTGTGCATCGAGCTCGGCCGTCGTCCGGCGGCGGAGGGCCGCCGCCGAGGAGCGCAGGTCCGGACGGCCGCGAGCGAGGTCGGTCCCGGTCCGCAGCCGCCGGTCGAGGTTGCGCAGCGCCGCCTGCAGGTCCGGGTCGGCCACCGCGGCCGCCGTGCGCTCCCGGACGCTGCGTCCCGGCGTGACGAGCGCGCCGCTCACGGCAAGCCCGAGGCGAGCAGGGAGGCCAGGTGCACGGGGACCGGGCCCGGCCCTGCGTCGGGCCGGCTGCGCAGGTGGAGCAAGCAGGCCAGGTCCCCGCTCACGAGGAAGTCGGCGCCGGTGGCCGCCGCACCGGCGAGCTTGGCGTCGGCGAGGGCGAGGGACAGCTCCGGGAACCGGGCGGCGAACACCCCGCCGAACCCGCAGCAGGTGTCGGGCTCGGCCGCCTCCACCACCTCGGCACCTGCGGCGGCCAGCAACGCCCGGGCCTGGCGTCCGAGCCCGAGGGTGCGCAGCCCGTGACAGGCGTCGTGCACGCACACCCGGGCCGCAACCCGGCAGCCGAGGTCGGTGCGGCCGAGCACGTCGACGAGGTACTCGCTGAGCTCGTAGGTCGGGGGCTGCGCCGGCGGCGGGTCGTCCCCGACCAGCTCGCGGTGCCAGTGGCGCACCATGGCCGCGCACGACCCCGACGGGGTCACCACCGCCTCGCAGCCGGCGAAGACCCGCCGGTGGTGGCGGGCGAGGAGCGCGGCGGCCTCGGGCTCCCCGGCACCGAGCGCCGGCTGGCCG
>CALEDW010000021.1 GCA_937949585.1 uncultured Acidimicrobiia bacterium | reverse complement strand
CGCCTGTGGTCGGTGCCGTCCCTGCGGTCCCGCCTCCTGGTGCTCGTCCTGCTGACGGGGCTCGTCCCGCTCGTCGGGATCTCGGGGGGCGGCGCCCGCGAGGACCGCACGGCCCGGCTCGTCATCAGGCGCACCTGGGTGAGCGCGGGCCAGCGCCTCTTCGTGCGCGGCGACTCGTTCCCGGCCCACAGCACCGGGACCCTCGTGCTGGCGTCGGCCAAGCTCGGGCGTTCGGTGCCGGTGGCCGCGCTCAAGACAAACCGCGCCGGCACGTTCTCCGGGACGGTGCGGATCCCGTCGGTGCCCGCCGGAGCCGCGAGCCTGGTCGCCAAGGTCGCCACCGTCGGGGCCTCGGCCGCGCTGACCGTCGTCCCACCGGGCACCGGCGAACCGCCGGCCACCACGCCCACCACGGCGCCACCCACGACGACCACCACCACGAGACCGCCGACCTCGACGACCACCGCCCCGCCGGGGCCGACGACCACCGCGGCGCCGCCGGTCGCCGGCAAGCCCGGCCCCACCAACACCGGGTTCCGGGTCCCCGAGTCCGGCCTGCGGGTCGTCGGCACCCCCGGCCAGTGCCTGTTCGCCAGCCAGCTCGGCGTCGGTGACGGGGGGACGATCAGCGGGTACCGGGTGCGGGGCCGGCTCGCCCTGGACCGGGCCAACCTGCGGGTGGTCGACAACTGGCTCGAGGGGGGAATCTCGGTCACCCTGGGCTGCGGTGTGGGGCTGAAGGGAGCCGGCGCGCTCATCGAACACAACGAGATCGGTCCGCGGCCGGGAACCCGCGGGTACACCGACGCGGTGGCGATCGGTGACAGCAACTTCACCGCCCGGTACAACCGGGTCCAGGGGTTCGAGGACGGGTGCCGTTGCAACGCCAACGTCGTCTTCGAACGCAACTGGGTCGCCAACCTGGCCACCGACGGCGACGCCCACAACGACGCCGTGCAGCTCACCGACAACGGGAGCCCGGCGGCCGGCTGGGGCGGTCCGACCTACATCCGTTTCAACGCCCTCGAGGTGCCCTTCACCCAGAATGCGGCCATCCAGGCGAAGGCCGACACCGGGCCCGTGGGCTACCTCCTCGTCATCGAGGGGAACTGGCTCGCCGGCGGCGGCTACACCCTCTACGGCGGCGGGGAGCACGCCGTCGACGTCCGGATCCTGAACAACATCTGGGAACGGACGTTCTTCCGCTGTTCGGGGGCGTACGGCCCGGTGATCTACCTGCCCCCGCCCGGCCGCTACACCTGGGTCGGCAACCGCTGGGCGGACGGGGGTGAGGTCCCGCCGAGCCCCAACGCCTGCTGAGCACAGCCGGCTCGCGGGCGCGGCGCGTGGGTGCCCGCAGCGGCGGTAGCCTGCGGCGCACCGCGAACCCAACACGGAGCTGGTGACGGGTGGACGTCCTCGAGATGCTCGGCGTGCTGCGGCGCCGCTGGTACGTGGTGCTGCCGGCACTCGTCCTCACCGTCGCCGCGACGATGGCGGTGCGCTCGGTGGTGGGGAACCAGTACCGGGCCCAGAGCTCCATCGTGCTCGTGACCCCTGCGACCCCGCCGGACCTCATCGGTGAGCAGGGCCAGCGCCCGACCCCATGCGCCCAGAACCCGTTCTGCGGCTCGGGGAACCTGTCCAACCTCGGCAACGTCGTGGCCCGGTCGATGGCCGACGACGACGTCGCCGAGCGGATGGAGGAACGTCACCCCGGGGTGGAGTACACGGTGGTGCTCAGCCCCGACGATCGCAGCCCGATCATCGAGATGACGACCACGGCGGCGGGACCCGATCGGGCGCTGGCCGCCCTGCAGAGCGTGGAGCGCGAGGTCCGGGCCGAGCTCCAGCGTCGACAGCGTGCCGTCGGCGTCCCCGGCGACGCCCTCATCACCAGCGCCGTCGTCACCGCCGCGAAGTCCGCGACGGTGCAGGCGGGCGGGCGGATCCGGGCCACCGTCGTCACCTTGGGAGCGGGGCTGCTCGTCACGATCGGGCTCGCCTACCTCGTGGAGTCGGTGAGCCGGTCCCGGCGGGCCCGGGCCGCCGCCGCGGCCGGGGAGGGGACCGAGCCCGACGGGCACCCGGCCGCCGAGCCGCTCCCGCTGGTGCCGCCGGCCGGCCGTGGCCCCGTCGCCAAGGAGCCCGGGACCAAGGCCGCTGGCGGTTCCGCCGCGGGATCGTCGGGGGGCGCGCACCGCCGCTCGGGCCGCTTCGCCTCGGGACGGGCCGATCAGCGGCGGTCGTAGCGCTCGACCCGCACCCGGAAGAGCTCGAGCACCTCGGCCCGGCGGTGGGTCGGCCGCAGGGCGGCGCGCAGCCGTTCCAGCCGCTGCGGATCGTCGGCCTCGGAGATCAGGACCCAGATGCGGTCGTGGGTCCGGGCCGCGCGCCGAGCGGTGGCCGGACCGGCCACGCGGTCGTCCCGGTACAGCGGGAACAGCTCGAACCGCGGCCCTGGGTACACGAGGCGGGGGCCCGGGCCTCCCCAGGGATCCGGCCGGTGGTACTCGACGAGCGCGAGCCGGTACGGGTCGAAGAGCACCACGGCGTCCCCGTCCCGCCCGTCGGCCGAGACCGCGGCCACGGCTCCCCGCCAGTCCTCCTTGGAGAACGTGTACCACCGGTACAGGCCCCGGGCCTGCAGGACGAGCAGCACGACGAGGGCGACCGTCCCGAGGTGCCGGCGGCCGGCGCCGAGGCGGGCGAGACCCAGCGCCACCACGACGGCGAGTGCCGGCAGCGTGACGCTGAAGTAGCGGATCTGCACGATCCGCTGCGCCACCGACACCGCCAGGATGGCTGCCGTCGGCACCGCGTACCCGCCGAGCGCCACCGCCCACGGCCACACCTGCGCTCCCCGGCCGTGCCGCCGGAGACGGCCGGCGAGGTCGAGCGCCGCCACCACGACGAGGGCGTAGACGGCGACGGCCAGCGCCGGGCCGCCCCCGCCGGCGGACGCGGCGAACACGCCGCGGATGCTGTCGAGGGTGACCGGGGGGTTCCACCAGACCTGGGTTCCCCGACGCACCCAGGCCACACGCAACGCCGGGAGGACGAGGACCGCCACCGCGACGAGCGCGAGCCCGAAACGGCGCCACGCGCCCCGGTCCCGCCTCCCGAGCCACAGCGCCACGGCGTGCCCGGACGGCACGGCGAGCGCGAAGAGGTGGGCGTACACCCCGGCGGTCACGGCTCCGACGTACAGGCCCCACCAGGCCCGCCGGGGGGCCTCGTTCCCGCGCACGAAGGCCAGGGTTGCGACCGCGGCCATCAGTGCGGTGAGCATGTAGCTGCGGGCCTCCTGCGCGAACTGCACGAAGAAGGCGTTCGCCGACAGCACCAGTCCCCCCACCGCGCCGGTCACCCAGCCGAAGAGGCGGGCGCCGAGCCGGTAGGTCACCCAGACCGCCGCGGCCGCGGTCAGCACCGACATCGATCGGACCCAGGCCTCACCGTCACCGCCGACGGCCACCCACGCCCGGAGGAGCGTGTAGTAGAGGCTCATGTTCGCCTCGTCGTTCCACAGGACGTGGACGAACCGGCCCGTCGGCTGCCGGGCGATGGCCACCGCGATCGCTTCGTCGAACCAGAGGCTCTTCGTGCCGATCCGGACGGCGCCCAGCACGGCGGTCAGCGACACCAGGGACCAGGGCACCCAGCGGGGCGCGACCGGGTCGGTTCGGTGGCTCACCGCGGCCATCCTGTCACGCACCCCGCCCCCCGGCGGCCACGAAGCGCGTTCGGGCGTGCACCTGACCGCCTACACTGCGGGCTCGGCCCGTGCGTCCCGAGGCCGGGAATGGAGCAGGTGCACCCACCCCAGTCCGACGTCCGCCCGGCGCGCCCCGCTCCCACCGTCGAGCGTCACCTCGGCCCGTACCGGGTGCTCGCCGCC
>CALEDW010000020.1 GCA_937949585.1 uncultured Acidimicrobiia bacterium | reverse complement strand
GCCGGGCCCGGCGGTGCGGCACGCTTCGGTCAGCACCCGGCGCCCGATCTCCGCGATGAGCCCCGAGCTCTCGGCGGCTTCCAGGAAGACGTCCGGGGTGAGGAGGCCCCGGGTGGGATGGCGCCAGCGCAGCAGGCCTTCGATGCCCACCGGGCGCCGTCCGGCCAGCTCGACGATCGGCTGGTAGTGCAGGACCAGCTCCCCGGCGGCGAGCCCCCGGTGCAGGTCGGACTCGACGGCCAGCTTCTCCGCCACCCGCTCGCGCAGCGTCTCGTCGAACACCACCGTACGGTTGCGTCCCTGCTCCTTGGCCCGGTACAGGGCGATGTCGGCGTCGCGCAGGAGGCCGCCCGGTGTGGACAACGGGTCGGCGATCGCCACGCCGATGCTCACGGTGAGGTGCACGGGCTGGTGGCGCACCGTGAACGGCTCCGCCCACAGCCGGTGGAGACGCTCGGTTACCTGCGCCACCTCGGCCTGGGTGCGGATCCCGGCGCAGACCACCACGAACTCGTCGCCGCCGGAGCGGGCCAAGAGGTCGTCGGTGCGCACCGCGCCCTGGAGTCGGCGGGCCACTTCCACGAGGAGTTCGTCGCCGGCGGCGTGACCGAACGTGTCGTTCACCAGCTTGAACCGGTCGAGGTCGAGGTACAGCACGGCCACGGTGGTCGCCGCCCGTCCCGCCCGGGCGAGCGCGGCGTGCAACGCCTCGAGGAGCTGGGTGCGGTTGACGAGGCCGGTGAGCGGGTCGTGGGCGGCGTCCCAGGCGAGGCGCTGCTCCAGCTCCTTGCGTTCGGTGACGTCGAAGATCACCCCGTCCACGAAGGTGGGGGTTCCGTCGGGGTCGTAGACCGCCCGGCCCCGTTCCTGCATCCAGCGCACCTCGCCCCACCGGGTGCGCAGCGGGTACTCGATCGTGAAGTCGGTCCGGGCCGCGATCGCCGCCAGCATCTCCTCGTCGCTGCGCTGCCGGTGCTCGGGCAGGATGAGCTCGTCGTAGCGCACTTCCTCGGCCATGAACGCCTCGGCGGACCAGCCGGTGAGGGCCTCGACCCCGTCGCTCACCCACACGTCGTCCCAGGGCGGCTCGGCCCGGCAGCGGTAGACGGCGCCGGGGAGGCTGGCGACGAGGCTGCGCAGCCGGTTTGCGGTTTCGCGCAGCTCGGCCTCGGCGCGGCGCCGGTCGGTGATGTCGTGGGCGTTGATGACGATCCCACCGATGGCGGGATGGTCGAGGTGGTTCGTGGCCACGACCTCGAGGTCGAGCCAGCTGTGGTCGGCGGCCCGGGCTCGCACCTCCAGCCGCACGCTGGCGGTCGGCCGGGTGACCAGTTCCTCGTAGGCGGCGATTATGTGATCGAGGTCGTCGGGGTGCACGAACTCGGCGATCCGGTCGCTTCGGGGTCCCGCCTCGGTGAAGGCCAGGAGCCGCCGCCCGGCGGCGTGGGTGATCCGCCCGGCCTCGTCGCAGATGAGCATGAGATCGGAGGCGTGCTCGACCAGCGCCCGGTGGCGTTCCTCGACGGCGTGCGCCGCCTGCTCGCTCTCTTGGCGGTCGAGCAGGGAGCCGAC
The DNA here is from genome assembly GCA_937949585.1 of uncultured Acidimicrobiia bacterium. Taxonomy (GTDB): domain Bacteria; phylum Actinomycetota; class Acidimicrobiia; order IMCC26256; family CALEDW01; genus CALEDW01. The sequence continues at coordinate 2,904 of CALEDW010000020.1, read as the reverse complement.
GAGGCCGGCGGCGATGCGCACCAGCCGGACCACGTCGTCGGACCAGGGGGCGCGGGGCTCGGTGCGGCTCAGGGCGACGACGCCGAGGAGGCGGCCGTGCCCGACCACCGGCAGCGCGAGCAGCGCCGCCATGTCGAGGGATTCGAGCAGGGAGGCGAAGGCGGGATCGGAGGCCGCGAGCTCGCCGGTGTCGTCGATCACCAGCGCCTCGCACTCCTCGAGGCGGCCCATCCAAGTGGCGTAGGGGGCGCCGGGCACGTCGCGGGCGCGGTGCGCCACCGGCGCCACCCCGTGGGCGCACCACTCGTGGGTGATGCCGGCGGTGCTCCGGTCGGGGAGGTAGCGCACCACGAACGCCCGGTCGGCCCGCGCCACCGACCCCAGCAGGTGCAGCGCCTCGTGCAGTGCGGTGTCGATCTCGTGGTAGCCCGCGTCGACGAACCGGGTGGCGATGCGCTCCACCGTCACCTGCAACGCCCGCGCCGTGCGCAGCTCCAGCTCGGCCTCGGAGCGGTGGGTGACGTCGCGCACCACCACCACGATCCCGTCCACGAGCTGGCTGTGCGGCGTCCCGGGCCGGGTGGCCAGCTCCACCTCCACGCTGCCACCCCCGCGACCCAGGAGCCGGACCACCAGGTCGGGCCGGCGCCGGTCGACGTCGGTGAGCACGTCGGTCAGGGCCTCGGCGGCCCGGTCACGGTCGTCGGGATGCACCCAGTCGAGTGCGACACTGCCGACGAGCTCGTCCACGGAGGCGCCGACCAGGCGCGCCGCCGGAGGGGTGGCGGCCCGGATCCGGCCGTCGGGGCCGATGACCACCACCCCGTCGAGGGCCTCCTCGACCAGCGCCCGCCACGCGAGCAGCTCCGCGGGAGGCCCGGGGGCCGCGGGCCCGTTCATGGCAAAGGTTTCGGGCGGAACCCGCCGCGGCTTGAGCGGCTAGGTTCTCGGGCCGTGGGTGGCCGGGTCCCGATCGTCGACTACCTCGTCCTCGACGACGGGCCGGCGCACCTGGTCGCCTGGTGCTGCGAGGCCTGCGGGGCCCTGTACTTCGACCGCCGCAACGCCTGTGCCCGCTGCTCGGGCCGGTCGTTCGGGCGCCGGACCCTGGCCCGCACCGGGGTGGTGCGGACCTTCACGATCGTGCACCGGGCTGGGCCCGGCGTCGAGGTGCCCTACGTGTCGGCGGTCGTCGACCTCGACGGCGGCGGTGCGGTGAAGGCCAACCTCCGGGATGTGGCGCCGGACCCCGAGGCGGTGCGGGTGGGGATGCCGGTGGAGCTGGTCACCTGGGTGGCCGGGGTCGACGACGAGGGCACCGAGGCGGTGGCGTTCGCCTTCGCGCCGGTCGCGGCGACCGTGCCGGGGGGGGCGTCGGGCCCGGCCGGGGAAGGAGGCGGTGATGGCGGAACGTGACGTGTGGATCCTGGGGGCCTCGATGACCCGGTTCGGGCGCTACCCCGACAAGGATCTCATCGACCTCGGTGCCGAGGCGGCGCTCGATGCGCTCGACGATGCCGGGGTGGGGATCACCGACATGGACGTGCTCGCCGCCGGCAACCTGGCCGAGGCGTCATCGGGGGTGGGCCAGCGGCTCCAGAAGCAGATCGGCCAGACCGGGATCCCCGTGTTCAACGTGGCCAACGCCTGTGCCACCGGCGCCACCGCGGTGCGCTGCGTGTACCTGGCGATCCGGGCCGGGGAGGCCGAGATGGGCTTGGCGGTCGGGCTCGAGAAGATGGGCAAGGCGGGTCTGCTCGGTGCCGCACCCCGAACCGACAAGAAGGTGTTCAGCCCGTCCGGGCGCTACGGGGCGGTGATGAGCGTGGAGGGCCGGCTCGGGACCACCCTCATGCCGGGGGTGTTCGCCCAGGCCGGCCTCGAGTACGCCGGGCTCCACGACGGGGTGGGCTTCGAGCAGTTCGCCAAGGTTGCCGAGAAGAACCACGCCCACTCGACCCTCAACCCGCTGGCCCAGTACCAGAAGGCCTTCACCCTGGACGAGGTGATGGGCGCCGAGATGGTCGCCTACCCGAACACGCTGCTCATGTGCTGCCCGACCGGCGACGGCGCCGCCGCGCTGGTGCTGGTGAGCGAGGAGCGGCTCCGGACCCTCTCCGACGAGCAGCGGGCCCGGGCGGTGCGGATCTCGGCGTCGGTGATGACCAGCGACCCGTGGACCGAGCACGATCAGGTGCAGCCCGACGTGAACACCCTCACCCGCGCCGCCGCCCGCCAGGCCTACGAGACTGCAGGCGTCGACCCGCAGGACCTCGACCTCGTGGAACTGCACGACTGCTTCGCCACCGCCGAGCTCATCCACTACGACAACCTCGGGCTGTGCGCCCCCGGGGAGGCCGGCAAGTTCATCGACGAGCGCGGCCCCTGGCGGGACGGCACGATCCCGGTGAACGTGAGCGGCGGGCTCATCTCCAAGGGCCACCCGCTGGGGGCCACCGGCGTCGCGAACCTCTACGAGGTGGCCACCCACCTGCGCGGTGAGGCCGGCGACCGCCAGATCCCCGACGCCAAGGTGGGACTCACGCACGTGATCGGCCTCGGCTCGGCGTGCGCGGTGCACATCTTGGAGCGGGCCCGGGTCTGAGGTGGCACGCCCCGGGTTCACGGACCGGCCCGGGCCGGGAGCGGTACGCCGCCAGGGACTCGAACCCTGAACCCACAGATTAAGAGTCTGTTGCTCTGACCAGTTGAGCTAGCGGCGCGCATCCAGCATACCGACCGGCTCCGGACTCACCGGGGGCCGAGGCGAGGAGGTGCCCTCATGCGGGTGGCGGTCACCGGATCGAGTGGGCTCATCGGCACCGCGCTCGTCGCCGCGTGCGGGGCTGCCGGCGACGAGGTGGTCCGGGTCGTGCGCGCCGCGCCCGGGGACACCGGCCCCGG
>CALEDW010000019.1 GCA_937949585.1 uncultured Acidimicrobiia bacterium | reverse complement strand
CGGGCCGAGCGAAGCAGAGCGAGCAGGAGTCGGCGGCGCCACGGGGGTTGTCAGTCGCCGGCGCTCGGGGTGACCGGAGCGCCGACCACTGGGAACCGCCGGGTGCGTCGCCCCGAACGAGAGGAGCACGTGCTGTGGCGGAAGCCGTTCGCGTGAGCGGGCCGATCAACGCGGCCGGTCTCACCATGACCCTGGAGACCGGGCGGCTGGCGCCGCTCGCCGACGGCGCGGTGCTCGTGCAGGTGGGGGGCACGACCGTGCTCACCACGGTCTGCACCGCGCCGCCCCGGGAGGGGATCGACTTCTTCCCCCTCACCGTCGACGTGGAGGAGCGGATGTACGCGGCCGGGAAGATCCCCGGCTCGTTCTTCCGTCGCGAAGGTCGCCCGTCCGAGCAGGCGATCCTCACCTGCCGGCTCACCGACCGACCGCTGCGGCCCGCGTTCCCCGAGGGGTTCCGCAACGAGGTGCAGATCATCTCCACGATCATCGGGGCCGACCAGGAGAACCCCCACGACATCGCCTCCATCAACGGCGCCTCGGCAGCGCTCACCGTCTCGGGCATCCCGTTCCTCGGGCCGATCGGCGCGGTGCGCATGGCACACCTGGACGGCGCCTGGGTTGCGCACCCCACCTACCGGGAGGGAGACGCGTCCACCTTCGAGCTGGTCGTGGCGGGCCGGCGGACCGAGGCGGGGGAGATCGCGATCATGATGGTGGAGGCGGCGGGGACCGAGGCCGCCTGGGAGCTGTACCGGCGGGGCGCCCCGAAGGTCACCGAGGCGGTCGTCGCCGAAGGGCTCGAGGCGGCCAAGCCGTGGGTCGCGGCGTCGATCGACCTGCAGCTCGAGCTGCGCCGGGCGCTGGAGGCGGCCCGGGGGCCGATCGAGCCGATCCCCTACGAGGTCCGGGTCGACTACACCCCCGAGGTCTTCGAGGTGGTCGCCGGGGAGGCCCGCAGCGCGGTGCGGGAGGCGATGACCATCGCGCACAAGGCCGACCGCAACGAGCGTCTCGCCGAGATCGAGGCCGCCGTGCTGGCCACCCTCGTGGGCACCGAGGAGGCGCCGGGCCCGTTCGCGGGGCGGGCCGGGGAGGTGCGCAAGGCGTTCCGCGCGCTGCAGAAAGAGGTGGTCCGCGCCCGGATCGTCGGCGAGGGCGTGCGCATCGACGGTCGGGGGCCGAACGAGCTCCGGCCCCTGGCCGCCGAGGTGGGCATCGTCCCGACCGCACACGGGACCGGTCTCTTCGAGCGGGGCGAGACGCAGGTGCTCTCGGTCACCACCCTCGGCATGCCGCGCATGGAGCAGATGCTCGACACGATCGGGGTGGACGAGTCGAAGCGCTACATGCACCACTACAACTTCCCGCCCTTCTCCACCGGGGAGACCGGCCGGGTGGGTTCCCCGAGGCGCAGGGAGATCGGCCACGGTGTGCTCGCCGAGCGGGCGCTGCTGCCGGTGATCCCGCCCGCCGAGGAGTGGCCGTACACGATCCGGGTGGTGAGCGACGTGCTCGCCTCCAACGGCTCCACGTCGATGGCCTCCGTGTGCGGCTCGACCCTGTCGCTCATGGACGCCGGGGTGCCGCTGCGGGCGCCGGTGGCGGGGATCGCGATGGGGCTGGTGCACGCCGAGGGTCGCTACACGACCCTCACCGACATCCTCGGTGCCGAGGACGCGTTCGGCGACATGGACTTCAAGGTGGCCGGCACGCGTGAGTTCGTGACCGCCCTGCAGCTCGACACGAAGATCGACGGGATCCCCGCCGACGTGCTGCGGGACGCGCTGCACCAGGCCTACGAGGCCCGCATCCGGATCCTCGACGTCATGGACGCCACGATCCCGGCCCCCCGACCCGAGGTGCGCCCGACCGCGCCGAAGATCGTCAGCTTCGAGATCCCCATCGACAAGATCGGGGAGGTGATCGGCCCCAAGGGCAAGATCATCAACACGATCCAGCAGGAGACCGGTGCCGACATCTCCGTCACCGACGACGGGGTCGTCGGGACGGTGAGCATCGGGGCCCGGGACGGCGCCGCGGTCGAAGAGGCCCGGCGCCGGATCATGCTCATCCTGGAGCCGCCGACCGCCGAGCTCGGCGAGGAGTACACCGGGAAGGTGGTGAACATCACGAAGTTCGGGGCGTTCGTGAACATCCTGCCCGGCCGGGACGGGCTGCTGCACATCTCGAAGCTCGGGCGAGGCCGGCGCGTGGAGCGCGTCGAGGACGTCCTCACCCTCGGCCAGGAGGTTCGCGTCCGGGTCGACGACATCGACCAGGCCGGCAAGCTCTCGCTGGCGTTCGCCGACGAGGAGCCGGCCGGCAACGGAGAGCGTGGCTCCGCGAGCGCCGCCGCGCCCCGCGTCGCGGGCGCCGGCGACACGGGTGGAGCCGCCGAGCCGGCGGCGTCCGGCGACCCCGACGAGCCGGAGCGGGTGTCGTTCACCGAGGTCTGGGAGGCCCGGGTCGCCGAGGAGTTCGGCGAGCTGGGTCCGGCCCCGGCAACCGCGCCCGCATCCCGGCGACGTCGGCGGCGGTGACACCCCGGGGGGCTCGGCGACCCGCGTCGCTGCGGTCCCGGCATCCGGTCGCCGGCGAGCAGGCCGTGGCCGCCGTGGGTGAGATCCGCCGCAGCGTCCTGCCCGGTGGGCTGCGGGTCGTCACCGAGGCGATGCCCCACCTGCGCTCGGTGGCGTTGGGCTTCTGGGTGGCGGCCGGCGCCACCGACGAGGCCGACGAGGTGCTGGGCGCCAGCCATTTCCTCGAGCACCTGCTCTTCAAGGGGACGGCCAGGCGCTCGGCCGCCGACATCGCCCGGTCGGTGGAAGGCGTCGGCGGGGACATGAACGCCTTCACCACCCAGGAGTACACCGCGTTCCATCTTCGGATGCCGGACACGCACCTGGTCGAAGCGGTGGATCTGCTGTCGGACGTCGTGTGGTCCCCGGCGTTCCGACCCGAGGAGCTGGAGGCCGAGCGGCAGGTGATCCTCGAGGAGATCCGGATGCGCGACGACGACCCCGACGACGTCGTGACCGAGCTTGCCGATGCGTCGCTCTTCGCCGGGCACCGCCTGGGACGGTCGGTGCTGGGCACCACCGAGACGATCCGGCGCATGCGCCGCGACGACCTCATCGACCACCACGAGCGGCACTACCGGCCCGCCGACGTGGTGGTCGCGGCGGCCGGGAACCTCGACCACGACGAGGTGGTGCGGCTGGTCGCCGAACGCCTGCCCGACCGTCCGGGTGGCCCGACGACGCACGACGATGAGCCGCTCGGGAGCCCGCGGGAGCGGGCGACGGCGCGCCGGCCGACCGAACAAGCCCACATGGTGCTGGCCATGCGGGCCATTCCCCGGGACGATCCCGACCGCCACGCACTGGCGGTGCTCAACCAGGCGCTGGGCGGGGGGATGTCGTCGCGGCTGTTCCAGGAGGTGCGGGAGCGGCGCGGCCTCGCCTACGCCGTCTACTCCTACCGCGCCGGGTACCGAACGACCGGCGAGCTGGCCGTCTACGCGGGTACCGCTCCCGAGCGCGCCGCCGAGACCCTGTCCGTGATCCGGGGGGAGCTCGAGGACCTCGCCGCCGGTGGGCTGGGGTCCGACGAGCTGGCCTCGGCCAAGGGGCACCTGCGGGGCGCCACCGCGCTGGCGCTGGAGTCGTCGATCAGCCGGATGCACCGTATCGGACGGGCCGAGCTCACCCTCGGTGAGGTGCCGAGCCTCGACGAGCTGGTCGCCGCGGTCGAGGCGGTGGATGAGGCCGACGTCGCCCGGGTCACCGAGCGGGTTCTGGGCCCGCCGGCCCGGACGTTGGCGGTGGTGGGACCCTTCGACGACGACGACCTCGCCTGAGCCCTCACCCTGCCTGCCCCCCGACCTGCGGCGCTAGGGTGCGCCGGTGATCCGCGTCGGGGTGTTCGGGGCCGGCGGGCGGATGGGGGCGGCGGTGTGCGAGGCGGTGCGGGCGGCCGCCGACCTCGAGCTCGTCGCCGCCGTCGACCCGGCGTACGCCGGGCGGGGGGTGCCGGGCACCGGGCTGACGATCGCCGCCGGGCCGGAGGTGCTCGCCGCGACCGGCGCCGAGGTCGCCGTGGACTTCACCCACCGTGACGCCGCCCTGGCCAACCTGCGGTGGTGCGCGGGGGCGGGGATCCACGCCGTGTGCGGCACCACCGGCCTCGGCGACGACGACCTCGCCGCGCTGGCGTCGGTGTTCCGGCGCTCCAACGTGCTCGTGGCGCCGAACTTCGCCGTCGGCGCGGTGCTGATGATGCGGTTCGCGGCCGAGGCGGCCCGCTGGTTCGAGACGGCCGAGATCGTCGAGATCCATCACGACGGCAAGCTCGATGCGCCCTCGGGGACGGCGCTGGCCACGGCCCGGCGGATGGCCGAGGCCGGGGGACGGTTCGCGCCCGACCCCACCAGGACCGTGGCGGCGGAGGGGGCCCGCGGCGCCGAGGTGGGCGGCGTTCGGGTGCACGCGCTGCGCCTGCGGGGCCCGGTGGCGCACCAGGAGGTGATCCTCGGCACCGAGGGTCAGACCCTCACCATCCGCCACGACTCCTACGACCGCCGGGCCTTCATGCCCGGGGTGCTGCTGGCCGTGCGATCGGTGGCCCGTCGC
>CALEDW010000018.1 GCA_937949585.1 uncultured Acidimicrobiia bacterium | reverse complement strand
CCGCCGCGCCCGTCCCGCCGGTCCGGGCGCGGGACCGGCGACGGCGGCCTTCAGCGCAGGACGATCTCCGTCCACTCCTCGATCCAGCGGTCGCGGTTGGCGGCGATCTCGGCCGGCGGGAGCCGCAGGGGCCGGACCGGGGCGACGGCGAACTGCCGGAACACCTCGGGCAGCGGCGTGGCCCGGCGGGCCGGGAACACCCACATCGAGAGCGGCACCGCCCGCTGGAACTCCTCGGTGAGCATGAACTCCACGAGCCGGCGGGCGCCCTCGGGGTTCCGGGCACCGCGCAGGACCCCGGCGAACTCGACCTGACGGAAGCAGGTGTCGGGCAGCACCGCCGTCGGCGCCACGGTCGGCTTCGGGTCGGCGTAGTGCACCTCGGCGGCCGGGCTGGAGCCGTAGGAGACCACCAGCGGCCGCGGGCCCCGACCGGCGCTGCCGGAGAACTCGGTGTTGTAGGCCTGCTCCCAGCCCTCGGTGACCTTCACGTCGTTGGCCCGCAGCCGCCGCCACCAGTCCCGCCAGCCGTCACCGAACCGGGCGACGGAGGCGAGCAGGAACGCCAGGCCGGGCGAGGAGGTGGCGGGGTTCTGCACGACGAGCAGGCCCCGGTAGCGCCCGTCGGCCAGGTCGTCGAGCGTGACCGGCGGCTGCACGCCGCGCCCGGTGAACCACCGCCGGTCGGCGTTCACGCACACGTCGCCGTAGTCGATCGGGGTGAGCCGGCCGCCGGGGTCGAGGCGCAGGTCGGCGCGGGTGGTGCCGAGGTTTCGGGGTTCGAAGCGCACGAAGATCCCCGCCTCGACGGCGCGGGACAGGAACGTGTTGTCGACCCCGAAGAACGCGTCGCCGATGGGGTTGTCCTTGGTGAGGATCGCCTGGTTGAGCGCGGATCCGGCGTCGCCGGCCTTGCGGACCCGGACCCGGTAGCCGGAGCTCGTCTCGAAGCTGCGCAGCACGCGGCCGGGGATGTTGAACGAATCGTGGGTGACGAGCACCACCTCGTCGGACCGGCCGTCGCCGCCGCCGCAGGCGGCGGCCACCAGGGCGACGGCGGCGACGACGGCGACGACGGCGAGGGTGGGGGAACGGCGCAGCGGTCTCACGGCAGGGCACCTCCATGGGGCTGGACGGCGAGCACGGTCCCGGATGCCACGGTCACGGTGGCGACCCGTTCGACGAGCTCGTTGCTGATCCCGCGCGTGGAGCCCGGCGTGAGGCGCTCGCCCCGCAGGGGCCAGCGCAGCCCGGTGGTTCGCACCCCGTCGGCGGGACCGCCGAGCGCCAGGAGCGACAGCAGCGAGCCGATCTCGCCCCGCAGCGCCGCCCGCCTGCGGACGACCACCACCCGGGCCGGACCGGCGAGCACCTCGATCTCCAGGCCGGCGTGCTCGGGGGCGCACCCGGCGGCGAGGTTGGCCAGGAGGTGGTCGAGGCGTCCACCCCCGGCACCGACGACCGTCACCGCAGTGGCGCCCCGCGCCGCCGCCGCGGTGAGGGCCAGGTCGAGGTCGGTGCGGTCCTTGTCGGTGGGGTGGCGCTCCACCCGGGTGCCGTCGGCCTCGGCCCGCCGCAGCGCTTCGGCGCCGACCGAGTCGAGGTCGCCGACGACGACCTCGACCCGGAAACCGAGCCGCTGGGCGAGGTCGAGGCCGGAGTCGGCGGCGATGACCGGTGCCCCCGGGGGCAGGGACGCCCGGAAACGCGGGTCGAGGCCGTCACCACCGGCGAAGACCAGTGCCCGCATCGCACCTCCTGCTCGCTGGTCGCGACCGGGCTCGCAGGCGGACGGGCACCGTGACGTGCTCCCTTCGCCGGCATGACCCGGATCAGGTTCGAACGGTCGGAGGCTGCGTGCCTCCCTCTCAGCCCGGCGCACCGGGCTCCCGCGCGTGCCGACATGGTAGCGGCCGGGCGCGCCCGATGAGCGGGTGGGATCGCAGCGCCACCGCCGGCGCGGCGGCGCGGACACCCCCGGCTCAACCGGCGGAGTCGACCTCCCGGCGCAGTCGTTCCAGCGGGCCGAGGTCGAACGGGGCCCCCACCATCACGATGAGGTGCTGTGCTCCGGCGTCGGCGTAGGCCCCCCAGTGGCCCACCTCCTCGGGGCGGATGCAGACCGTGCGCTCCACGTGGGCCGGGTTCCGGTCGCGCCGGTGGCACCAGTCGTCGAGCACCCGGTTCTTGTGGGCGTAGACCTCCGGGGGCCCGAAGGTGTTCCAGGCGTCGGCGTGCTCGGCCACCAGCCGCAGCGTGATCCGCTCCCCGCCACCGCCGATGAGGATCGGCAGGTCACCGGACGGCGGCGGGTTCAGGCGTCCCAGCCGGTCGGTGATGATCGCCAGGTCCCGTTCGAGGGCGGTGAGGCGGGACGTGACCGTGCCGAAGTCGTACCCGTACTCGCGGTAGTCCCGCTCGAACCATCCGGCCCCGATGCCGAGCACGAACCGGCCGCCGCTCAGGTGGTCGATCGTGCGGGCGGCGTCGGCGAGCAGGTTGGGGTTCCGGTACGAGGTGCAGGTGACCATCGCCCCGATCCGGGCCCGCCGGGTCTCGACGGCCATCGCGGCCAGGAGGCTGTAGCACTCGTAGTGCTCGGCGTCGGGGTCGCCGTACAGCGGGAAGAAGTGGTCCCAGACCCAGATGCTGTCTGCACCCGCCCCGTCGGCGTCCCGCCACGCCCGGCGCAAGGAGGCGAGGTCGGTGGCCTGCGGGTGCAGCTGCACCCCGACCTTGAGTCGGGTGGTCTCGGGCATGGCGACCTCCACGTCCCGGTCGGGTCGGCCCCGGGGTCGGGGCAGACTAGCGATTGCCGTGTTCATCACCAACCACGTCCTCGCCGGTGCACTCGTCGGCGCCGCGTGCCGGCGCCGACCGGCCGCCGCCTTCGCGCTCGGGTTCGCCAGTCACGTGCTGATGGATCTCACCCCGCACTGGGGCGACGCCACCCTCGACCGGGACGGGTTCTACCGGGTGGCCCGGCGCGACGGTCTGCTCGGCCTGGCCGTGTTCGCCGCGGTGGTCGCCGCGGCCGGACCGACCCGCCGGTCGGTGCTGGCCGGGGTCGTCGGGGCGTGCCTCCTCGACGTCGACAAGCCGTGCGAGCACCTCCTGGGGATTCGCCCGTTCCCGGCCTGGCTCGATCGGTTCCACGCCGCCATCCAGACCGAGGCCCCGCGCTTCGTCTGGACCGAGGTGCTCGCCGGCCTGCTCGGTGCGACGGCCGACACGGTGGTGTTCCGGCGGGTCCGAGCACGCGGGCTGCGATGATGACGAGGTGAGCGCCCCCACCGTTCCTCCGCCGCCCACCGGCCCTCCTCCTCCCCCCCCGGGCCACCGCTTGCTCGAGGGCCGGACCGTCCTGGTGACCGCGGCGGCCGGTACCGGGATCGGCTACGCCGCCGCCCACCGCTGCGCGCTGGAGGGGGCGACGGTCGTGTTGAGCGACGCCCACGAGCGTCGGCTCGAGGACGCCGCGGCCCGCCTCGACGCCGAGATCCCCGGGTCGGTGGTCGGGGCGCTGCGCTGCGACGTGACGGTGGAGGACGAGGTCGGCGGGTTGTTCGAAGCAGCCGATCGGTGCACCGGCGGGATCGACGTGGCGGTGCACAACGCCGGCCTCGGCGGCACGGCGCCGCTCGTGGAGATGACCGACGAGCAGTGGTCCCGGGTGCTCGACGTCACGCTCACCGGGACGTTCCGCTGCACCCGGGCCGCCCTGCGGCGGTTCCTGCCCCGCCGTCGGGGCGTGATCGTGAACAACGCCTCGGTGCTCGGCTGGCGGGCCCAGGCCGGCCAGGCGCACTACGCGGCCGCCAAGGCCGGGGTGATGGCGCTGACCCGTTGCGCGGCCATGGAGGCCGCCCCCTACGGGGTGCGGGTGAACGCGGTGTCGCCGTCGCTGGCGATGCACCCGCACCTCGAGAAGGTGATCGATGCCGAGGAGCTGGCCGCGATGGCCCGCCGGGAGGCCTTCGGGCGGGCCGCGGCACCCTGGGAGGTGGCCACCGTGATCGCCTTCCTGGCCAGCGAGTACGCCGGCTACATGACCGGTGAGGTGGTCTCGGTCTCCAGCCAGCACCCCTGAGGCCCGGCGCGGCGCGCTGCGCCTCGCTCCCGGCGGTCAGGCCGTGCGGATGACCTCGGCCCGGTCCACCTCGGAGTGGGAACGGTCACCTGCGGGCCGATGGTGGGTCGGCGGGCCGGTCCGCAGGACCGCGGGACGAGGGGTCGGGGCGGGCCGCCGTGAGGTAGGCGGGGTGCTCGCCGCCGCCGTCCACCCGCAGGGCCGCACCGGACACGTAGCGGGCCAGGGGGGAGGAGAGGTAGAGGCAGGCGTCGGCCACGTCGGCGGGATCGGCCATCCGGCCCAGGGGAACGGTCGCCCCGACCGCCGCCACCGCCTCGTCGTCGCCGTAGAAGAGCCCGGACTGCTCGGTGTGCACGAGCCCCACCACCACCACGTTCACCCGCACCGTCGGCGCGAACTCCACGGCGAGGGTCCGGGTGAGGTTGATGAGCCCCGCCTTGGCCGCCCCGTACGCCGCGGTGCCCGGGGAGGGGCGGGTCCCGCTCACGCTGCCGATGTTGACGATCACCCCGCCGCCGTCCTGGTCGCGCATGCGGGCGTAGGCGTGCTGCGCGCACCACAGGGGGGCGAGGAGGTTGAGGCGCACGATCGACTCCGAGAAGCGGGGCGAGGCCGTGGCGGTGTCGGCCGGGGGCGAGCCGCCGGCGTTGTTCACGAGCACGTCGAGACGGCCGTGACGTTCGCCGCTGGCCGCGACCATGGTCGCGGCCTGGTCGGGGTCGCGCACGTCCGCAGCGACGAAGGTGGCGGCGCGGCCGTCGGGGCCGGTGGGTGGTTCGGCGGGCTCTCGGCGCCCCGACACCACCACCTCGGCGCCGGCGGCGAGGAACCGGGTCGCGATCTGCCGACCGATGCCCCGGGTGCCGCCGGTCACCAGCACCACGCGCCCGTCGAAGGCGAGCGGGTCGGTCATCGTGTCCCGGGCCCGGACACGCTCGGGGACGGGCGCGGCCTCGCCGGTCGCGCGACGGGCACGGCGATCACGTCGGGCACCCGGGCCACGGCGGTCACGCGCGGCACGGCGATAAGGTAGCGAGACGATCTGACGGACCGTCAGATGCGGTCAGCGGAGCCGCCCGTGCCGATCACGCGCCACACCGACCCCACCGGGATCGCCGAGATCGTGATCGACCACCCGCCGGTCAACGCACTGCCGGTCGCGGCGTGGTTCGAGCTCGCCGAGCACCTCCGGGCCGCCGGCGACGATGCGGGCACCCGGGTCGTGGTCCTGCGGGCCGAAGGGCGCGGGTTCAACGCCGGGGTCGACGTCAAGGAGCTGCAGGCCACCCCCGGCTTCGACGCGCTGGTGGGTGCGAACCGAGGCTGCGCCGCGGCGTTCGCCGCCGTGTACGACTGTGCGGTGCCGGTGATCGCGGCGGTGCACGGCCACTGTCTGGGCGGCGGGATCGGCCTCGTCGGCAACGCCGACGTCGTCGTGGCCAGCGACGACGCCACCTTCGGTCTCCCCGAGGTCGACCGGGGGGCGCTCGGCGCGGCGACCCACCTCGCGCGCCTCGTGCCCGCGCACCGGATGCGGGCGATGGTCTACACCGCGACGACCGTCGGCGCCGCCGAGCTCGCGGCGTGGGGCAGCGTCCACGCCGTGGTGCCGCGGGCCGAGCTGCGGGACGCGGCGTTGGCGCTTGCGGCGCAGATCGCCGCGAAGCACCCCGAGGTGATCCGGGCGGCCAAGGCATCGCTGAACGGGATCGACCCGGTCGACGTCCACCGCTCCTACCGCTACGAGCAGGGCTTCACCTTCGAGCTCAACCTGCTGGGCATCGCCGACGAGCACCGCAACGCGTTCGTGCAGCGCCGCTCCCCGCGCCCGGACCGCTGAGCCCGGGGTCCCGTCGATGCCGGACAAGCGCTGCACCGAGGACGAGGTGGTTGCCGAGCTGGCCGACGGTATGACGATCGGGATCGGCGGCTGGGGATCGCGGCGAAAGCCGATGAGCCTCGTGCGGGCCGTCGCCCGGTCCTCGCTGCGGGACCTCGAGGTGGTCTCCTACGGCGGGCCCGACGTCGGACTGCTGTGCGCCACGGGCAAGGTCCGCCGGGTGGTGTACGCCTTCTGCTCGCTCGACTCGATCGCCCTCGAGCCGCACTTCCGCCGCGCCCGCCAGGACGGGACCGTGGAGACCTTCGAGCTCGACGAGGGCATGATGCTCCTCGGGTTGCAGGCCGCGGCCTGGCGGGTCCCGTTCCTGCCCACCCGGGTCGGGCTCGGGTCCGACGTGCTGGAGCACCAACGCGACCGGATCCGTACCGTCCGCTCCCCGTACGACGACGGCGAGGAGCTGGTGGCCGTCCCGGCACTTCCCCTGGACGTGGCCCTGGTCCACCTGCACCGGGCCGACGCCGCCGGCAACGGCCAGTACCTGAACGTCGACCCGTACTTCGACGACCTGTTCTGCCGGGCCGCGGCCCGCACGTTCCTCAGCGTCGAACGGGTCTGTCCCACCGAGGAGCTGGCCTCCAACGGTCCGTTGCAGTCGATGCTCATCTCCCGTCTGTGGGTGGACGGGGTGGTGGAAGCCCCGTTCGGCGCGCACTTCACCGAGTGTGTGCCCGACTATCCCCGCGACGAGGAGTTCCAGCGGGCCTACGCCGCCGCCGCCCGGGACGACGAGGCGTGGGCCGCCTGGCGGGCCCGCTACCTCGACTGCGGCGGTCACGACGCCTACCGCGACGCGGCGGGGCTGCGGTGAGCGGTCCCGCGGCGTCGGTCGGCCCCGGTCCCGCCACCCGGGCCGACCACTGCGTGGTGGCGTTGGCCGAGTGCTTCCGGGGCGACGGCGAGATCCTCGCCAACCCGATCGGCACCGTGCCGATGATCGCCGGGCGCCTCGCCCGGGCATCCTTCGAGCCCGACCTGGTGATGACCGACGGCGAGGCGCGACTGGTGGCGGGTCCGGTGCCGGTCGGGGTGGAGGCCCCCGACGTGATCGTCGAGGCCTGGAACCCGTACCGCACCATGTTCGACGTCGTCTGGTCGGGCCGGCGCCACGTGGTGATGGGGGCCTCCCAGCTCGACCCGTTCGGCAACCACAACTTCGCGTTCATCGGCGACCGGCGCCGACCCCGGGCCCAGCTGCTGGGGTTCCGGGGTGCGCCGGGCAACACCGTGAACCACGCCACGACCTACTGGGTGCCCGACCACTCCCCCCGGGTGTTCGTCCCCGCCGTCGACGTGGTCTGCGGCATCGGAACCGACCGGGCGCGGGCGCTCGGGCCCTCGGGACGGTTCTTCGAGCTGCGGGCCGTGGTGACGAACCTCGGGGTGCTCGACACCAGCGGTCCCGACGGCCGTCTGCGACTCCGGGCCGTGCACCCGGGGGTCGCGCCAGAGGACGTGCAGGCCGCCACCGGGTTCCTGCTCCCGATGGTCGACGACCTCGAGGTGACCCGGCCACCCAGCGCCGCCGAGCGGGTGCTGCTGGCCCGCATCGACCCGCTCGGGCTGCGGGAACGGGAGGTCCGGACCTCGTGAGCGCTGCGGCGCCGGGCCTGCGGACCCGGATCTGCGACCTGTTCGGCATCGAGGTCCCGGTGGTCCAGACCGGGATGGGTTGGGTCGCCGGGCCCCGGCTGACCGCCGCCACCGGCGCCGCCGGTGCGCTCGGGATCCTCGCCGCGGCCACGATGACCACCGCCGAGCTCACCAGGGCGATCGGGGAGGTCAGGAGCCGTACGGACCGTCCGTTCGGCGTGAACCTGCGCAGCGACGTCGCCGACGTCGACGAACGGGTCGAGGTGCTCATCCGTGAGCGGGTCCCAGTGGCGTCCTTCGCCCAGGCCCCCGGTGAGCGGATCACCAAGCGGCTGCGCGACGCAGGGGTGATCGTCGTTCCCACCGTCGGGGCGCCGCGGCACGCCGAGAAGGTGGCGGCCTGGGGCGTGCACGCCGTGATCGCCCAGGGCGCCGAGGGCGGTGGGCACACCGGGGTGGTGCCGACGAGCCTGCTGATCCCGGCCGTCGTCGACGCCGTGGACGTGCCGGTCGTCGCCGCCGGCGGGTTCTTCGACGGTCGCGGGTTGGTGGCCGCGCTGGCCTGGGGGGCCGAGGGGATCGCGATGGGTACCCGGTTCCTGCTGACCGCCGAGTCGACGGTGCCGGAGGCCACCGTCCGCCGCTACCTGGCCGCCGGCCTCGCCGACACGGTGGTCACCCGCCGCATCGACGGGGTCCCGCAGCGGGTGATCCGCACCCCCTTCGTCGAGCGGCTCGAGCGATCGGGGCGCATCACCGCCGTGCCCCGGACGCTGGCCAACGCATGGCGGTTCCGCCGGCTCACCGGGCGGCGCCTCTCCGACCTGGTGCGGGAGGCCCGGGCCCTGCGCCGCCGCGGCGGGAGGCCCTGGGCGGAGGTGCTGTCCGCTGCCAACGCGCCGATGCTCACCCGGGCGGCGCTGGTGGCCGGCGAGCCGGACGCCGGGGTGCTGCCCACCGGTCAGGTAGTGGGCCTCATCGGGGAGCGCCCGACGGTGGCCGAGGTCATCGCGTCGGTCGTCGCCGAGGCGCAGACGACCCTGGGCCGCATCGGCACAGGCCACGCACGGGAGGAGTCGGCATGACCGAACGGGTACCGGCGGTGGAGTGGTTCCGGCCCACACCGGAACCGGTGCTGCTCGGCCGGCGGGGCCGGCGGACCGGCACCTACTTCTTCCCGCCCACCGACGCCGCGGGCCGCAACCCGGCGGCCCCCGACGAGGAGCTCGACGAGGTCGTGCTCTCCCGGCGGGGCCGCATCTGGTCGTGGACGACGAACCACTACCCGGCCCCGCCTCCGTTCCCGGCCCGCGACCCGTTCCGCCCCTACACGGTGGTGGCGGTGGAGCTGGCCGCCGAGCGGCTGGTGGTGCTCGGCCTCCTCGCCGACGGTGTCGACCCGGGGACGCTGCGGGTGGGTGCCGAGGTGGAGCTCGACGTCGGCGTGCTCGACCGCACCGGCGACCGGGAGGAGCTGGTCTGGACGTGGCGGCCGGTCACCGCCGCGGGCGAGGGGGGGACGTGAGCAGCGACGACGTCGTGGTCGCCGGGGTCGGAATGCATCCGTGGGGGAAGTGGGGCCGGCCCTTCGTCACCTACGGTCTCATCGCCGCCCGGGCCGCGCTCGCCGACGCGGGACTGGAGTGGCGCGACGTACAGCTCGTCGTCGGCGGCGAGACCGTCCGCAACGGCTACCCGGGCTACGTCGCCGGCGCCACGTTCGCGCAGGCGCTCGGCTGGCAGGGCGCCCCGGTGGCGTCGGTGTACGCGGCGTGCGCCAGCGGTGCGGCCGCGCTCGGGGTGGCCCGGGCCCACCTGCTGGCCGGGCTGGTCGACGTGGCGCTGGTGGTCGGGGCCGACACCACCCCCAAAGGGTTCCTGGCGCCGAGCCCCGGCGAACGAGGCGACGATTCGGACTGGCTGCGGTTCCGGCTCCTCGGGGCCACCAACCCCACCTACTTCGCGCTCTACGCCCGCCGCCGCATGGCCTGCTGGGGCGCCACCCCCCACGACTTCGCACTGGTGAAGGCGAAGAACTCCCGCCACGGGGTGCACAACCCCCACGCCCGCTACCGGCGGGAGATCACCCCTGAGGAGGTGGCGGCCTCGCCGGTGGTCGCCGAGCCGCTGCGGCTACTCGACATCTGCGCCACCTCCGACGGCGCCGCCGCGGTGGTGCTCACCTCGGGCTCCTTCGCCGCCGCCCGGGGGATCGCCCCGACCGTGCGGGTCGCGGCGGTGAGCACCGTCACCCCGACGTTCCCGAACCCGGTGATCGAGATGCCGAACTTCGCCACCGACTCGGCCGTCGGCGCAGACGGCACGCCGGTGCCGTTCCGCGACGCGATCGCCCGCGCCGCGTACGACGAGGCCGGCCTGGGGCCGGAGGACCTGTCGGTCGCCGAGGTGTACGACCTGTCGACGGCCCTGGAGCTCGACTGGTACGAACACCTCGGCCTGTGCGAACCGGGTGGGGCCGAACGGTTGCTGCACGACGGGGCGACGGCGCTGGGCGGGCGGATCCCCGTGAACCCCTCCGGGGGCCTGGCCTGCTTCGGGGAGGCGGTACCCGCCCAGGCGCTGGCCCAGGTGTGTGAGCTCACCTGGCAGCTGCGGGGCACCGCCGGTGCCCGCCAGGTGGAAGGCGCCCGGGTCGGCCTGGCCGTCAACCAGGGCCTCTTCGGCCACGGCTCCTGCGTGATCCTGCGGCGCTGAGCACCCCCTGGTCACCAGGGCCGGTCACGGTAGGCGAGCGGGCGGCCCGACCAGGGTGGTAGGTCCACGGTCACCTCCGAGACGCAGCGGTTCCCGGCCAGGGGCGCGTCGGCCCACACGTCGCGCACCCAGCGGCAGCCCCGGGTGCCGAGCACGAACCGGTGACCGGCGACGGCGCGGTCCGAGACGTTCACCACGATGCCGCCCTGCCGGTAGCGCCGCGACCAGACGCAGTGCACCTCGGAACCCTCGGTGCAGGCCTCGGAGCGGGGGAGCGGGTCGAGGGGGCGGCCGAGCGGCACCCCGGTGAGCTCCGGGTAGGTGGCCAGCGCCGGGCAGTCCTCGCCGGGCACCACCTGTCGGCACCCGGCTTCCCGATCCCAGACCGCCACCCCGAGCGGGAACGCGAACAGCTTGACCCGGGCCCACTGGAAGTACACGTTGTCCCGCGACAGGTCGCCGCCGAGGGTGCCGGCGGTGATCAGCCCGATCACCCGCCCGCCGTGCAGGGGGTCCTGCTCGTTGAACCGGTTGGCGGCGAAGTCGTTGGCCCAGTCGGCGTCGCGGGGATGGGCGACCGCCTCGTCGGCGATGAAGTTGGGGTGCTCCCAGCCGTCGTCGAGGCGCCGGCACCCGGGGGCCCGCTCCACGCAGCGGGGGTCCCGGGGGTCGGGGCGCATCGGGACGCGGGGGTCGAACGGCGACTGGCCGTAGTTCACGATGAGCTTCAGGCCGGCCCGGCGGACGAGGGCGCTCACGTCGATCCAGGTGTCGGCGAACGTCGCCCCGGGTCGCACAGGATCCTCGGTGCAACTGGAGGTGCGGTACCAGGTGGGCGGCCCCTCCTGGCCGTAGCCGGTGAGGGCGGCCAGGCCCCGGTCGAAGAACACCCCGTCCCATCCCTGCCGGCGCAGCTCGGCGAACCGGGCGGCGAGGTGGTCCTGTACCGCCCGCTCGTTCATGTCGAGGTACCACCAGTCGCGCCCGTCGCGGCGGCGCACCGCCAGCGGGGTGTCCCCCTCGAGGCAGAACGCCCACTCGGGATGTCGGTCGATGCGCAGGCCCTGGTAGCGACGCCCGACGGGGAACCAGTAGGTCTGCTGGTACAGGTACGCCTCGGCCCCGGCGGCCTTGATGTGGGCGGCCGCCTCGGGCCGGTCAATGTTCTGCGGGCCGGCCACCACCAGCCGGACGGGACCGAGCCGACGCATCTGCTCCGTGGAGGTGACCGGCAGGTACCAGAAGGCGACGTTCTCGGCCGGCGGGCGCGCCGGCCGGCTCGGTCGCCGGCCGGACGTGCCGGCCGGCGACCCGTCACCCGTCGAGCAGGCGGCGACCGACACCACGACGAGCAGCAGCGCCAGTCTCTGGGCCGTCCGACGGCGACGTGGGTGACGAGGTCCGGGCCGGGGGGGCACGGGGCGGGAGGCTACCGGCGGGTGCACCCGGCGCTCGGCGCGGCCTCCCAGGCCCGTTCGGAGACCCGGGCGTTGCGAGGATCGGTCGGGGTCGAGAAGGCCCGACGCACGACGTCGTAGAGGCAACGGGCGTCGAAGGTGATCATCGGTCGGGGCAGCTCCCCGCGCCGCAGGGCGTAGCGCGCCGGTGGTGCGAGCACCAGGCGCGGCCGCTCGAGCGGCCGGGGCGGCCCAACCACCTCGTAGACCGCCAGGATCCTCGGCCAGTCCTCGGGGCCGGTCTCGTACACCCGAACGAACGACGGGTGCCGTTCCAGGTAGGGGATGAGCCGACCCGCGTCGTAGGTGTTCCCGCTGGGACCCTCGGTGACCACGACGTGGCGAAGGCGCCGCGTGCGCACTTCCCGCAGCAGGTCGCACTCGAAGACGGTGCCGAAGCGCTCGTCGCTCTTGGTGAGTACCAGCATCGGCCCGCCGCACACCGGGGACGCCCGGCGTGAACCGCGCCAGCCGGAGCGCAGCGTGAAGCGCAGGTCCTCGAGCCGGGTCGGACCGGCCGGCGCCGCCGACTGGGGCAGGAGGCGCAGATCGAGGTCGTCGTCGCCGAACAGCCACAGCGCCCCGCAGAAGATCAGCGTGCAGCCGACGGGTCGGCCCCCGGTGTGGGCCCGCAGCCACTGCGCCGTGCGGCGCGTCGCCGGATTGTCCCAGCTGCGGATCGACACGTCGCCCAGCCGAGACGGATGCGTGGCCGATGCGGCCACACCCCAGACCACGACGCCCGCGGCGACCAGCGTCCCGACGGTCCGGGCCCACCACCGACCCTGACCGTCGGTGCCGGCCCATGCCCCGACGATGAGCGCGGTCCCGAGCGGAACGGTCGCGGCGTTGCGCAGGCCGAGCCCCGCACCCGTGGCGTACACCGCCTGGGGCAGACCGATCGCCACCAGGGCCAGTGCGGTCCGGGGTAGTGCCTCCCCGGCGTGACGCGTCGCCCACACGACGAGCGCGACGAGCAGCACCACCCCGACGAGCCGCAGCGGACCGCTCGTCGTCACCTGGAACTCCAGGCCGCGACGCAGGCGACCGGGGACGGCGCGGACGGGCACCACCAGCGGGCCGGCCACGGCGAGGAGCGCCACGAACACGCCGACGGCGAGCAGCCCCCACATCGCGACGATCGCCGCTCGAGCGGGTCGGCGCCGGCCGGCCCAGAGGAGCGCGGCGACCATCGGCACCCCGAGGATTCCGGTCTCTTTCGTCGCCGCCGCGGCGGCCACGGCGATCACCGCGACGGTGAGCCATCCCCGTCGCAGCCGGGGGCCGTCGGCGGCGAGCGTCGCGGCCACCGCGGCGATCGCCAAGGCGGTGGCGACCATCCCGTCGGGCACGAAGTTCGCACCACCGGCCAGCAGCGTGAGCGGGTGGGCCACCGCGGCGAGCCCGGCCGCCAGGGCCGGACCGGGCCGGCCGACGAAGCGCCACGTCGCCGCGGCGGCCACCGGCGCGGCGGCGACGAGGGCGAGGCGCGACATCCAGATCGAGGCCGTGAAGCTCTCACGCACCACCCAGGGCACCGTCAACCAGATCGGGTAGAGCGGTCGGTACCACCACGACAGCGGCTCGCCGTCCGGGGCGCGCAGACCGTGCCCACGCACGAGGTTCCGGCCCGTGGCCAGGTAGCCGGCGCCGTCGGAGTTGAGCCACCACCGTGACAGCCATGCGAACCAGGCCAGCCCGGCACCGGTCACCACCACGAGGACGACCATGATCATGGCCCGGCTCCGGCGGCGTTCCCGGCGTGCCCGCCGGGCCCGACGCGTCGTCGGGCCGGACCCCGGATCCGGCGGGGACACCGGGTGGGGCTCCGAGGACCGTCCGCCGTTCACCGCCGGACCCGGTAGAGGCGGAACCCGGGACCGGTCGCCGCGAGCCGCAGGTCCGGTCGCCGTTCGAGCGTCTCGTGGTCGGTGGGCATGACCACCGGTGTACCCAGGGTCCAGGCGTTGTCGGTGGCCACCAGCACGTGGGTCACGCCCTCGCCCGGGATGCGTCGCTCGGGAACGGGATCGGCGAAGAACACCTGCGCGTCGAGCAGCAGCCGGTTCGCCCGTCGGAGCAGCCCGGCCTCGGTGTACGGGGCCCGTCCTTCGACGAGCCCGGGTACATCGGTGGTGGCCCGGAGGAACCCGTCGGTGTAGGAGTTCGCCAGGATCAGCGATCCGGACGGCAACGAGAGCGTTCGGATGCGCTCGACGCGTTGCTCGTGCGGGGCGAGCCGCCGGAGCCTCCAGGTCGCCGGGGCGGTCGCGGCGGCGAGCATCGCCGCGAGCACCAGCAGCGCCACCCCGGCCCGGCCGGCGGCGCGCTGCGCCCTGCGGGCCTTGCGCCCGGCGGCGACACCCGGTTCGGGCCCCGGCGACTCCGGCGTGCCCGCCGCGACCGCGGCGCCGAGCGGCACGAGCATCCCCAACGGTGCGAGCAACCGCCAGGGACCGGTCCGGCGGGGGACGTAGGTCTCCCACCCTGCCGCCATCCCCGCGCTGAGTGCCACGACCGTCGTTGCGGTCCCCGCCGCCAGCAGCAGAAACCCCAGGGACGCCGCCCGTGCGGCGCCGCGACGGCGCAGCGCGGTGACGACCAGCGCGACGACGACCACCCCGGCGGCCGTGGCGAACCACCACCAGGGCAGGCCCAGGAAGCCGCGCCGGAGGGCCAACCGGGCCGTCGTCCAGATCGACAACGGCGGGCGCTCCGGCGGCGCGCCGAGCGAGAGTTGGCGGAACACCCAGGTCGGGTCGAGCTCCCCGGCTGCGAGGCGCGGGGCGGCGCTCAGCTTCTCCGGGCCGCCGAGGCCCCCGCCCCGCACGGCCGGCGCCACGAGCCACCCGCCCACGGCGGCGGGCAGGAGCGCCCAGGCCGCGCGCCGGTCTCGTCGACGGGTGAAAGCGGCGATCACCGTGCCGCCCCACATGCCGGCGGTGAGCAGGGCGGCGAGGGGATGGGTGAGGATGCAGGTGCCGAGGGTGAGGGCCGCGAGTGCCAGATCGGCGGGCCGGCGTGCCTGCAGCCACTGGCGGGCGAGCGCTGCGGAGACCAGCCCGAGGCCGTAGGCGAGGCTCTCGGGTCGCAGCGACACCAGCTTGGTCACCGAGACGTCGAGGGTGAACAGGCCGATCACCGCGGCGGCCGCGGCGGTCCGCCCGGCGCCCCAGAACCGGGTGAACACGAACCCCCCGGTGCCCAGCAGTCCGACGGCGACGAGCTGCACCAGACCCGCCGCGCCGAGCCGCACCGTGTCCCCGGCGGCGACGGCGACGAGCGCGGTGCCGGCCGTGAACGCCGGGTAGTCGTTGAGGAACCCCACCGGGCGACCCCACTCGACGGACGTCGCCGGGACGCCGCCGACGGCCGCCGTCTCCCGGGCCAGCTGCCAGTAGAGCCACGGTGTGGGTTGGCGCAACGTCTCCCAGTCGGTTACCACCACTGCGGCGAGCACGGCGCCACCGACGGCGACGGCGCCGAGCGCCAGCGCCGCCGATGCCTGCGCGCCGCGCCCGCGCCACACCTGCAGGCCGGGCCGGGCGGGGCCGGCGAGCGCCGTCAGCGCGCCGGCGGCGAGCGCCGCGGCGATCGCCCACACCGCCGGGGCCGAGAGCGCACCCAGCCGGGCGAGGAGCGCCGCCCCGACGAGCCAGCTCAGCGCGCCGCAGCCGACGGCGCGGGCCAGGAACACCTCGGCACCGAGCGGGTCCGGGCCGTGTCCGCCGTCGTCCGGCGGTGGCGAACCGGCCGTGGTGCCCCGGGTGCCGATCGTGGCCGCCGCGGCCACGCCGGGCAGCAGTCCCCAGGCGATGAGCGCGCCTACGGCGCGCAGCACGGTCACCGGGTGGGTCTCGGGCTCGACGACGGCACGGCCCGCCCGTTGTAGCCGACCGGAGCAGCCGGGCGAGGGTGCGCCTGTCCTAGCCTCCCGGCCGTGGACCTGACGTGGAGCCCCCGGGAGGAGGCGTTCCGGTCCGAGGTGCGGGAGTGGCTCGCCCGCAACGTCCCGGCGGAGCCGCTGCCGTCCGGTGACACCCGGGAAGGGTTCGCCGCGCACCTCGAGTGGGAACGTCGGCTCCACGAGGCGCACCTGTCGGTGGTCTCCTGGCCGGTGCGCTACGGCGGCCGCGACGCCGGGCCGTGGGAGTGGCTGATCTTCGAGGAGGAGTACCACCGGGCCGGTGCACCCCAGCGGGTCACCCAGAACGGGATCTTCCTCCTCGCACCGGCGCTGTTCGAGTTCGGGACCCCCGCCCAGCAGGACCGCTACCTGCCGCCCATGGCCAGCGGCGCCGAGACGTGGTGCCAGGGCTGGTCGGAACCCGAGGCCGGGAGCGACCTGGCCGCCATCAGGGCCCGGGCCGTGCGGGACGAGGCGGGCGGCGGCTGGCGGCTGTTCGGACAGAAGACCTGGACGACCCGAGGGGCGTTCTGCACCCACCTCTTCGGACTGTTCCGCACCGACCCGACGGCCGGGCGCCACCGGGGCCTGACCTACTTCCTGGTGCCGCTCGGCATCGACGGGGTGACGGTCCGGGGATTCGGGCGCCTCGACGGCGACGAGGGATTCGCCGACGTGTTCTTCGACGGGGCGTTCGTGACCGACGACGCGGTGCTGGGCGAGGTCGGCGAGGGATGGCGGATCGCCATGGCCACCGCCTCCTCCGAGCGGGGCCTGACGCTGCGCAGCCCCGGCCGGTTCCTCGCCGCCGCCACGCGCCTGGTGGAGCTCTGGCGCCGCCGCCGTGGTGATGCCGGACCGGCAACCCGTGACGCCCTGGTGCGAGCCGTGATCGCCGCCGAGGCGTACGCCGCCCAGACGCTGGCGGTGGTGACCCGCAGTGCCGCCGGTGCGCGCCCGGGTGTGGAGGCGAGCCTGGCCAAGGTGTTCTGGTCCGAGCTGGACGTCGTGATCCATGAGGTGGCCCGGGACCTCCTCGGGCCCGAGGCGGAGCTCGACGACGTCTGGGCCCGGGGCCATCAGTTCGCACTGGCCGGACCGATCTACGCCGGCACGAACGAGATCCAGCGCAACGTGATCGCCGAGCGGCTGCTCGGCCTGCCCCGCTGAGTCGGAAACCGGGGGATCGGGGGTGCGCTTCGCCTGGACCGAGGTACAGGAGTCGTTCGCCGCCGCCGTCGGTGCGGTGTGCGCCCGGGAGTGCCCCCCCGAACGCCTCCGGGCCCTCTGGGACGCAGCCGAGACGGCCCAGCCGGTCGAGCTGCCGGGCTGGGCCGCCCTCGCCGACCAGGGGCTGCTCGACGCGCTCGCGCCCACCGAGCACGGCGGGCTCGGGCTCGATGCGGTGGACGTGATCCCGGCCGCGGTGGCCACCGGCCGCGCCGCGCTGCCGGGACCGTTCGTCGAGCACGCCTTCGTCGCCGGCCCGGTGCTGGCCGACCGGGGCGTCCGGGCTTCCGCCGCGCTCGGCCCGGCGCCGTTCGCCGCGCACGCCGCCGACGTCGACGTGCTCGTCGTCGGTGCCGGCGACCGGCTGTGCCTCCTCGACCGGGCCGGGGCGCGCCTCGAGCGGTGCCGCTCGGTCGACCGGTCGCGCCGCCTGGCCCGGGTGCGCTGGGATCCGGGCGCCCCGCGCCCGGTCGGGGGTCCGGCCGAGCTGGCCGCGGCGTTCGACCGGGGGATCGTGGGATTCGCCGCCCAGCTCCTCGGGCTGGCCGAGGCGATGCTGGAGCGGACGTGCGAGTACGTGCGCGAGCGTCACCAATTCGGCGTGCCGGTCGGGTCGTTCCAGGCGGTCAAGCACAAGCTCGCCGATGTGCGGGTGGCGATCGAGTTCGCCGCGCCGTTGGTGGCCCGGGCGGGGTGGGCGGTCACCCACGACGGCGAGCGGGCGGGGGTGTGGGCGTCGATGGCCAAAGCCGCCGCTGCCGACGCCGCCGAACTGGCCGCCCGGCACGCCCTGCAGTGTCACGGCGCGATCGGCTACTCCTGGGAGCACGACCTCCACCTGTGGATGAAGCGCGCCTGGGCGCTGAGCCGCGCCTGGGGTGACGCCGCCTGGCACCGCGAGCGGGTGGCCCGAGTGGTCCTCGACGGCGAGGATGGACCGTGACCGTGACCTACGCCTATCTCATCGACGCGGTGCGCACCCCGGTCGGCCGCCGGGGCGGCGGCCTGTCCGCCGTGCATCCCGCCGACCTCGGCGCGCACGTCATCTCGACGCTCCTGGAACGCACCGACGTCGACCCGGCGGCGGTGGACGACGTGATCTTCGGCTGTGTCGACACGATCGGTCCCCAGGCCGGCGACATCGCGCGCACCTGTTGGCTCGCCGCCGGGCTGCCCGAGACGGTGCCGGGCACTACCGTCGACCGTCAGTGCGGTTCATCCCAGCAGGCGCTGCACTTCGCAGCGCAGGCGGTGATGAGCGGCACCGCAGACCTCGTGGTCGCCGGCGGCGTGCAGAACATGAGCCTCGTCCCGATCTCGGCGGCGATGACGGCCGGGGAGCCGCTCGGGTTCCCCGACCCGTTCTCCACCTCTGCCGGGTGGCGGGCCCGCTACGGCGAGGCCGAGGTGAGCCAGTTCGCCGCCGCGGACGAGATCGCGCAGCGCTGGGGGCTGGAGCGAGACGACCTGGAGCGCTGGGCGGTGACGTCTCACGAACGGGCCCTGCGGGCCCGGGCCGAAGGGCGGTTCGAGGCGGAGATCGCTCCGATCGTCGGCGTGACCGCCGACGAGGGGCCTCGGGTCCCGGACCCGGACAAGATCCGTTCGCTGCCCCCCCTGAGGCCGGGCGGGCGCAACACCGCCGCGACGGCCAGCCAGATCTCCGACGCTGCCGCCGCGCTCCTCGTGGCCGGCGAGCGGGCCGTGCGCGAGCATGGGCTGCGTCCCCGGGCTCGCATCGCGCAGCTCACCGTCCTCGGCGACGATCCCATCCTCATGCTCACCGCCCCGATCCCGGCCACGGCCCGGGCCCTGGAGCGGGCGGGTCTGCGGATCGACGACGTCGACTGCGTGGAGATCAACGAGGCGTTCGCGTCGGTGGTGCTGGCCTGGCTCGCCGAGACCGCCGCCGATCCGGGCCGGGTGAACCCCAACGGCGGGGCGATCGCGCTGGGTCACCCGCTCGGGGCGACGGGCGCCCGTCTCATGACCACGCTCCTCGGGGAGCTCGAGCGCCGCGGCGGGCGGTGGGGGCTGCAGACGATGTGCGAGGGCGGTGGTCAGGCCAACGTCACGATCATCGAGCGCTGCTGAGCGGCCGGACCCGCCTCAGACCGTACCGACGAGCGGCGCTGCGACGTCGAGCGCCCGCAGCACGGCGCCGCGGTCGCCGTGGGGGAGCCCGAGGACGACCTCGTCGATGCCGAGGCTCGCGTAGTACTCGAGCCGGCCGCGCTCGGGGCGGGTGGCGAAGGGCACCACCCGCACCGTTGCGGGATCCCGGCCGACCGCCTCGCAGGCCCGGTGCAGCGCCCCCAGCGCGTCCCGTACCCCGGCGCCGCCGATCGGCATCCAGCCGTGTGCGTACTCGGCGACGTGGCGGAACAGGGCCGATCCGGCCGCCCCGCCCACCAGCACCGGCGGTCCCCCCGGCTGCACCGGCTTCGGCCACGACCACGACGGTTCGATACGCACGTGTTCGCCGGTGAACGACGCCACGTCGTCGCGCCACAGCGCCTGCATGGCCAGGACGTGCTCGCGGGCCACCGACCGGCGCTCGTCCATACGCAGGCCGTGGGAGGCGAGCTCGTCCTCGTTCCAGCCGAAGCCGATCCCCAGCACGACCCGGCCACCGCTCAGGTGGTCGAGCGTGGCGACGGCCTTGGCGGTGACGATCGGCTCTCGCTGGGCGACGAGGCAGATCCCGGTGCCGAGGCGAATCCGGTCGGTGACCGCGGCGGCGGTGGCCAGGGCCACGAAAGGATCCAGGGTCCGGCGGTACTCGTCCGCCGGCTCGGCGGCGCCGGTCGGCGGCGGTGTGCGCCGGGAGGTGGGGATGTGGGTGTGCTCGGGGAGGAACAGCGAGGCGAACCCCCGCGCCTCGGCCTCTCGGGCCAGCTCGGACGGCGGCGGGGTGAGGTCGGTGGCGAACACCGTGACGCCCAGGTCCACGCCGCGCACCGTAGCGGCGGTCCGGTAGCGTCCCCGGCCCGTGGGGTGCTGCGACGGGCGGGTGGTGATCGTCACGGGGGCCGGCCGGGGCCTCGGGCGGGCCCACGCCCTCGCGCTCGCCGCCGCGGGGGCGAAGGTGGTGGTGAACGACCTCGGCGTCGCCCTCGACGGCACCGGCGCCGCGGCCGACCCGGCCGAGCAGGTCGCGGGGGAGATCCGCGCCGCCGGGGGGCAGGCCGTGGCGAACACCGACGACGTCGCCGACTGGGACGGCGCCCGCCGGCTCGTCGCGACGGCCGTCGACGTGTTCGGGGACCTGCACGGGCTGGTGAACAACGCCGGGGTGCTGCGGGACCGGATGGTCGTGAACCTCGACGAGGACGAGTGGGACACGGTGATGCGCGTGCACCTCAAGGGGCATGCCGCGCCGCTGCGCTTCGCCGCTGCGTACTGGCGGGAGCGCGCCAAGGCCGGGCGCCGGCCCGACGCCCGGGTGGTGAACACCACCTCCGGCGCCGGCCTGGCCGGCAGCGTCGGGCAGGCCGCGTACAGCGCGGCGAAGGCGGGTATTGCCGCGCTCACGCTCGTCGCGGCGGCGGAGCTCGGCCGCTACGGCGTGACGGTGAACGCGATCGCGCCGGCGGCGCGGACCCGGATGACCGCCGAGACCTTCGGGGAGCGGATGGCTCCACCGACCGACGGGTCGTTCGACCGGATGGCCCCCGAGAACGTCTCCCCGCTCGTCGTGTGGCTGATGGGGCCGGCCTCGGCCGGGGTGACGGGACGGGTCTTCGAGGTGGAAGGCGGGACGGTGGCGCTCGCCGTCGGGTGGCAGGAGGGGCCGCACCGCGACAAGGGCGCCCGCTGGCAGCCCGAGGAGCTCGGGCCGGTCGTCGCCGAGCTGCTCGCCGAGGCGCCGCCGCCCCGCCCGCCCTACGGAGCCTGAGGCGGGTGAGCGCGGCTCCGACCCACGTGCTCGCCACGGGCACGCCGGCGAAGCGGCACGGACACGGGCCGAACGTCTCCCCGTCGCCGACGCGTAGCATCCGCGCATGACCGGCACCGCTTCCGGGGTCGATCTCACGTCGGTCCCGTACCGCTTCGGGGTGGCCGCCCATGCCGCCACCTCGCCGCAGAAGACCGCGCTGGTGTGGGGTACCCGGCGGCTCACCTACGGCGACGTCGACCGGTCGGCGAACG